>CANHLZ010000010.1 GCA_947461595.1 Bacteroidota bacterium
ATTTGACACTATCAAAAGTCTGAGTAAATTCCCCTGTAAAATTTAATTGAGGCCCACGTATCCACTTTTTCTGTGCATCTACGTTGATAAAAATTAAAAAATATACTCCAAATAAAAATAATGTTCTTTTCATAAAATAAATATTTTATGCTTTTGGGGTATTGTAAAGATAAAAAAATAAACCAATATAAAATGTATAGTAAAGCTGTTCTTTTCTAGAGTTTTACCATCTTAAATTGATAGGATATCTTATTGTCATTTGAGCTTACCTTAATCACATAAGTACCAGCTGATAACTGCCCTAAATAGATTGGTAAACCTGGTGATTGATTTTGTTTACTTGCCACTTTAGTACCAGTTGCAATATCAAATATATCTAAGTTTAACCTTTGGTAACCCTTTACCACAAAATCAAAATTTAATTGATTGATAAATGGATTAGGTGCTAGTTTAATAAACTCGTCTGCACTCAGGTTAATGACATCAGTAACTAAATAGTAATAAGGCTCGCTTGCAGCACTTATACAACCATTTTGTGTGGTTTTAACTGTATAAGAACCCGGTTTTGTTGGCTTAATCTTTTGGGTAGTATCTGTTATAGCCGTTCCGTCTTTATACCAAGTATTGCCTATGACCGAATTGGATATTAAATAACTTGCAGTATCCCTGGATAGTATAGGTGTTGAAAGCGCAGCAACTTTTTGTATATGAACAGTATCAGAAGAAATAACACATCCTAAACTATCAGTCCTAGTTACAAAAAGACGAGTGGTATCTGAAAATGTTTTAGTGGCTACATTGCTTAAATCAGATTTAGTTCCATAATACCATTTTAAAGAATCTCCTTTATTAATGTTTGATAATGTTAATTTTAATGAGTCGCCATAACAAATCGAAAATTTAGTAGTATTAAATGTGGGTTTAGCAGGATTACAATTAAATAATTTAAATATTATCAAATTTATACCAATAAAAGGATGATGAATTAACTCTGCAGTTCCATCGTTATCAAGATCTGCAGGTTGAAAATCATTAGAAAATATCCCCGAATTTTCACTTTTACTATACCAGTTTTTGAAGCCATCTGCATAAAGAAATTTTCCTAGTCTTGTATATTTGAATTTGCCTGTTTTAGAACCTTTGAAATAAGAAAAACCATCATAATTTTTTTCCCAATAACCATAGAATGGATAGTTATGATTTATTCCAGAGTCTACTTGATAATAAATAAATAAATCTTTTATTTTATCGCCATCTATATCAATATAATATAAATATGAACTTTGTGAAAACATTTTACTTCTGCTCATTGTATCTATAAAACTATTAGTATTATTAGTGATTTTTCCATTGTCAACTGTTAGAATTAATAAATCATCAATAAAATCTAAATTAGCAGTACCATTACCGCCAGAACCCATACCTGTAGTTCTATATATAATAATTTCTTTTTTACCATCTTTATCTAAATCATCAATAAACATATACTTGGGACTTCCCACTGTGGCACCAAAATTACCTATAAAATTAACAGAATCTATTTTAAACCCTCCTTTCTTATCATTTAAAATGTACCCAAGTGAAGCTTCATCCTGATTGTTGTTTGTAAGTTTTGTACCACCAAAAAAGTAATCTAAATAACCATCTCCATTAATGTCTACTAACATATTTTTACCTTCTGGATTTGTTTTATAATTATAATATTCAGAATTTACTCTTTTATACTTATAATTACCTTTCCCATCATTAATTAAAATATCTATAACAAAACCATCAACTTGTACAGACTGTATATAATCAATATCCCCATCATTATCAATATCACCAAAAGCACTTCCAAAAATTGATACAAATTTAGAATTAGAAGATGGTGGAAAATCTGTTGGACTAGCATCTAAAGCTGTGTAATCATAGTTGTCCTTTTGATCTTTTAATCTTCCATTTTCAATTGTATAGTATCTGCTTAATTTTCTAGCACTTCGTTGATCATAGTCTCTATTCTCTATCATACCAAGGTGTCTTAAAACCTCCTTACCAAATTTATTCTTGGGCAAAGCAGGGTCTTGTTCTCCTAAAAAATAATCAGTATGATAATGTTCTCCTAAATTTAAAATTTCATTTTTTCCGTCACTATTTAAATCTTCCAGCTCATAAAAATCAGGTTGATGAAGCAAAACATCAGGATTTCTAAAATTTTCATGATAATAGGTTAAATTAAAATTGCTATCCAATTTCATATAAACAGGCATCCCAATTCTTTGAATATTAGTGGGACTTTTAGAAGTATCACTATAGGGTGGATACCATAATTGAACACTTTGACCAATAATATCATTGATTCCATTTTTATCTATATCTGTTACAATAAAAGGAGCCAGATTTGCGGGAATAAAATACTGAAAGGGTCCAAATTTTGTATTTTCTATACCAGTCATCCCATTACTGTAACTTTCGTAATAATAGGGTACATATCCGTTTTGAAGTTTACCTGTATTTTTTGGCCAATTTAAATATCTGATAATATAAATTGTAATAGTATCATATATTGTAAATGAATTTTTAGTATATATAACAGGAACCTTGAAATATTCTTTTGCGTAACTATTAACACTTGATTTTATACTAATTTTATTATTAGAAATTGTAAAATATGTTTTATAATCACCATCACCATAGGTAATATATTTTGATACGCTATCCAGCATAAAATCACTAATGTTAAAAGTACTGTTAACCGCCATGTCTTCTAAAATAGAAACAGTTTTCTTTAACAAAATTGGACTCCACTCGCACGCATCACCAATATTATTATTATCCAAATCTTCTTGATTGGGATTATACATATTTTTACAATTATCATAAGTATCTGGGACACTATCATTATCAACGTCTGGACCAGTAAAGGCATTTTTAATATCAAATGATTTAATAGAAGTAAATAGGGCATCTTGATCCTTATTTCTATTGAAATATTGTAATATAAAATTATGACTTTTGTAATTGTAATCTGGCCAAATACCAAATGAATCACTGCTTGTTAATTCGTCATTAAACTTAACTTTGTAATTATGTAAAGTTTTAACTTCGTATTTCTTCTTTATAGAATTGAAAAGAAAATAAGAAAACTTTTTATTGTATTTAAACCCAATTCCATGATTGGGTATTATATCAATAAATCCATCATTATTAATATCATCAAATACATCAGATATACCAGCCCTAATTTTACCTATTTTAAAATTAAGACTATCATCAAAAAAATTATTACTTACATCAAGCCCATTTGCATTAAATATTATTGCATAAGTCGTTTCATCTGAAGATCTCCAAAATGAAAATACATATTCGTTGATACCATCTCCGTCTAAATCTTGCGCAAATCCTTGTCTCCCTGTGTTATGGAATGGTTTTCTTGACAGACCAGCAGGAATGGAAATTTTTGAAATCACATTTTTTTGAGTTCCGGTGTAATAACCAAAATAATCTAATTCAGAGGGCGCAGTTTCACTTCTTGGATCTTTTAAAATTCCATAAACAGTATCCTTTTTTGCAAACATTGCTTGAAATTTTCTATCTCTGAAAACTGTATCAGAAACATTAACGCTAATTAATTGTAGCATTTTCCTATATAGCTTACTACCGAAATCGAAAACTTGTATTGAATCTTCTTCAAGATATCTCGTTGGAAAAGGCTTTGGCAATTCATCTATCAATCCTTCTCCAAATATTATCTCGTCATTATTATCATCATCAATATCAAGTATTTGATAATGTCTTGTAGCTCCCCCTGTATTAAAGGGACTTTTAGAGGTTGTATCATTTAAAAAAGCTCCAGTAAATGAATTATTTAAATTATTGATAAAGACATACTCCCCCATATTTGTTGAATCTTTATACCAGATAGGTACTTTGATTCTTGGTCCATGCCAATTATCTGTAGGTTGATATACATCCAAATAGCCATCCCCATTTAAATCTAATACTATTTGACCATCATCTCCTCCCTTAAAATAATAAACTAAATTTGTATCAAGTATAAAATATTGATTACCCTTATTTATAAATACTCCCTTAAATCTTTTTGAATTTTCAAGACTATCTTGCCAAAACATACTAGCATTTCCCACAGCAGCAAATTGTAAAACTATATCTGGCAAACCATCGTTGTTAAAATCACCAGTTGACATCCATCGATTATTTGTTCCATGAAACCCAGGGTATTTTACTGCCATTCTACCCCACCAATCTTTATTAATTTCAATAGAATCTTTTATTGTTTGAGCATAAATATTTTGACTTATTGCTAAAAGCAAGAGATTGAAAAATAGGAAACGTTTTAACATGGAATTAATTTATTAAAAAGATAAAAATTTATAATTTTTGGGTAATATATAAATAGAGGTTTCTATAATTTCATCATTTTAAATTGATAAGCTATTTTATTGTCATTTGAGCTTACCTTAATCACATAAGTACCAGCAGATAACTGTCCTAAATAGATTGGCAAACCCGCTGTTTGATTTTGTTTGCTTACCACTTTCGTTCCAGTTGCAATATCAAATATCTCTATGTTTAATCTCTGGTAGCCCTTCACCATAAAATCAAAATTCAACTGATTGATAAATGGATTAGGGGCTAGTTTAATAAACTCGTCTGCGCTCAGGTTAATGATATCAGTAATTAAGTAATAGTAAGCAGTGCTTACTGCACTTGAACATCCATTTTGAATGATTTTAACTGTATAAGAACCGGGTTTAGTTGGTTTAATCTTCTGGGTAGTATCTGTTATTGCCGTCCCGTCTTTGTACCAAGTATTGCCAATGGATGAATTAGATATTAAATAACTCGAAGTATCCCTAGATAAGGTTGGTGTTGATGGTATTGCATAAGTGGTAATACTAATTTTTGCTCTTGGCCCTTCACATCCTGTTGAAGAATTAATTTGACTTAAATAATAATTAATTGTTCCTAGTGATGTGGTTATAGGTTTAATTGCAGTACTCGTTGCAGTTCCTCCAGTTGCATTTGTTCCATACCAAAGTATAGTATTACCAGAGGCGGCTGTTGCTTTTATTGTATCAGCAATAATATTATTACAATATGTCGTATCTCGTACAGCTGGAATGGATATCTTATAAATTATTTTAAAAAAATTGCTTGTGTCTGAATAGCAACCTTCATCACTAAGAAATCTAGTATAAATATTCCTTGCTGTATCGATTTTAATTTTACTCGTCGTTGCTACATTTCTATTCCCGGTATTTTCATACAATGTCTTCACCCCGCCCCATATTGAATCAACTAGTTGTTTGGTGTTGTCAAACCATATTATTTTTCCAGTTATAAGTTTGCTTTCTTGATCAGCTGCTAAATTAATTTTATCTCCTATACAAATACTATTCGCATCATTAACTGTATTATTATTGCCATATACTCGAGGCGGAAGTGGTTTTGGAGAGTTTTTTATAAATAATGTATCAGAATTATAAGAAATACATCCGCTAGAATCCTTTTTTAAAGCTACTACCCATCCTAATTCTTTAACTTTAAAAGAATCAATTGTTGTCGTAATTATATTATTGTTATAGTTCCAGAATATAGTATCACCAATATTAAAATTAATAATTCTTACGTTTCGCGATGATAAGGTGTCTGATCCACACACAGCTTGAATATAACTGTTTAACTTTGGTGTCTCACATTGATTTATAATTGAAAAGCCAACAGAATTTTTTAAAGAATCTTTATAATTATATTTAGTATTTAAAAATCCACTTATACTATTATTATAACTCTTTAAACCAATAATTTCAATTTTACCATCATTGTTTAAATCATCTAAATAAATATTATTAAGATAGTATAATTCGTCTAACAAGTACTCATTTTTAATTAAAGGCGAAAGACCTTTCCCATAAAATTGAGCATACATGCTATCTATATTTTTTAAGATTGAATAATTTTTCCAATTTAATACACGTGGAAATGAGTCAATAGCAGTTTTTTTAAAATATTGATTGTTGTAATTTTTATAATAAAATGTGGAGTGAGAGCCAGCAGGATCTATAGCAAATGTTGTATAAGTATCTCTTAACGTGTCATCGCCATTATTGTTTGGTATAAAATCCTTTTCTCCATCACCATCTAAATCTAATAAATAAAAATCACCACGACCTAATCTTGAAAATTTCGTGCTATCAAACGGAAAATAAGTTGCAGTTTGATTCTCAAATTGATTAGCCCCTTTATTAATATAAGCATAATATTGATTATTAATCCCGTCTTTATTTGAAATTGTATCAGTATATACCCCATTAAAACCGCCAGCGCGATAATTTTTCCAAATCGCAAGTATATCTGTCTTGCCATCATTATTTAAATCAACTCCTTGAGAAAACATTGCTCTAAGTCCTGGTATCGTAATATAATTTGAACCAGAAAAAGTTCCATGATCGCTAAAATATATTCTGGATTCTACCACTTTTTCATTTTTTCTAGAAGTATCTTCTGTGATATAGTTAGCATCCCAAAGAACTGAATCTTGTTGAGCAAGCGAAATATCGGTTCTAGCCTTATAAGGCATTTTAGTACCAAATAGTAATATATCTTTATAGCCATCTCCGTTATAATCTCCAATGCCTATAGACCCATCTCCATCATTAGTTCCGAATCTAAATTTGTTAACCGAATCTGTTAATTTAAAATGGCTAAATTTAAAACTATTGCCTGCGTCATTTATCCATATAGTTATACCACCAAGCCAATCAACAATGTTATCACCGGTATTGAGCTTGTACCCATTTTGCCAAATTAGTAAGTCTTCAAAACCATCATTATTCATGTCTGAATGTTGTACCGAATAGTCTTGTGCAAATATTTTAGTATCAAATAATTGATTCCCATTTTTAAACCCTCCATTAGTTTGATAAAAAAAAGCTGAAGTAGGATATCCTCCGTTTGCTCTAGATTCAATATAATTTGGAGGACTATCTTTATAAAAATAATCTCTCATTTTAACGAATCCAAATCGACTATCATAATTACTATAATTTTGATTCTCCCAGCCATTTGTAAATATCATATCCATTTTCCCGTCCTTATTAAAATCGAAAGTAGTGGAAACATTAAAACCAAATCCTAATAGAAATCTCCCACTATAAATATCAGGATTTATAATTGAATCTGTGACTTCTTTGAATTTGCCATTACTCATGTTTTTATAAAACCTCAATAAGTGAACATCCGGAGAACCGCTCACATCAAAATGAGAGGGAATTATAAAATCTTTAAGCCCATCATTATTAAAGTCAAGGAAAACGCCTGAGGATTCTCTAATTTGTGACCCCGTAGTACCATCTACTTTTATATGGTCCCCGATTTCAGAATTTTTTTGTTGATACCATTTTTGAGCATCAAGATCAGAAAAAAATACAAATAAAACTCCCAACACAAAGAATGCTCTTTTCATAAAATATAATTTTATGCTTTTGGGGTGTCGTAAAGATAGATATATAATCGATATAAAATAAGCAGTAAAACCCCTAGTCACTTCACTGCATTAAACCTTACTTTTAGCGGCTTAGACAAAGAAATTAATTATAACTACTTGAAATACTTGGATTTATATAGCTGGAATAAGCTATTTACTCTGAAATAAAGTTCGCTAATTATGTGCTACTTAAAAAACAAATATTACCTTACAATGCGTATAATTACCGATCAATTATTAACCTTTTAGTCATGTTCAGAGTAGCTCTACTTGTTTCCTTGTTTTATTTATTACTCCCATTTAATAACGGATTTTCACAACAAAGAAAAAATGTAAAACAACCAGTAGATTATGCAGATGTCATGGTGGGTACTTCTAATTCAAGATGGATGCTTGGGCCTTATGCGAGCATGCCTTTTGGAATGGTGCAGTTAGGACCTGATAACCAAGGAAGCCTAGAAAAAAATGGATCTATTTGGATGGGTGGTTATGAGTATGCCATTAGTAGCATTTCTGGTTTTAGCCATATTCATGCTTGGACCATGGCTGGACTAAGAATGATGCCTGCCACCGCCGACCTTGTGACAGAAAATAAAACAATTGACGCCCCCTATAAAGGAGCAGGCGCTGGTTATCACTCCCGCATCTTAAAAGAAAGAGAAAAAGCTTCCCCGGGTTATTATTCGGCCTACTTGTTCGACCATGATGTACTTGCCGAAATGACTGTGACCACCCGTTGCGGTTTTCAGAAATATACTTTCCCCGAAAAAAAAGAATCGCGGATTTTAATTGATTTATTAATTCCTGCTGAATATAGCTATTCTGTAAAAGAAGCCAATATCACTAAAATAAATAATACCCAAATTGAAGGTTATGCAAAATGTCAAGTAGGCAACGACGCTTGGAACGAATACACTCTCTACTTTTCTTTGCAATTTAACAAGCCCTTTCAAACGATGAATGGATGGACAGATAAAAAAGAATTTAACAATATAGAAACCATTAATGGAAAAAATCAAATGGGTGTTTATGTAAGCTTCCCCACTAAAAAAGATGAAGTAATTATGGTTAAATCGGGTATTTCTCTAGTAAGTATTGAACAAGCAAAACTTAATTTAAAAACTGAGATGGATGGTTTTAAATGGGACTTTAGCGCAGCAGTTGCTAATGCTCGAAATACATGGAATAATTTGCTAGGTAAAATAAAAGTGGAAGGAGGTAGCGAAATAAACAAAACAAAATTTTATACCAACTTGTATCGAAGCTATGCCTCCAAACAAACCTGGAGTGATGTAAATGGAAAATACATAGACCCTTGCGAAAAAGAGAGACAATTGCCAAAAGGGCAAGTCATGTATGGTGGTGATTCTTTTTGGAATTCCTTTTGGAATCTGAATAGCGTTTGGTCGCTTATCACGCCAGACATTATGAAAAAATATGTAGAAACTCAGCTTGAATTATTCACCAATCATGGCTGGACCAGTGTTGGGCCCACAGGATTGGAATATACTGGCGTTATGGAAGTGTCGCACGAATCGGCGCTCATTGTTGGTGCTTACCAAAAAGGGATTCGAAATTTTGATGTTAATAAAGCCTACGAAGCGGTTCGCCATTCGGCCACGGAGCAAGGCCGAAAATTATTGCCTTGCTCTGGTTTAGCGGGCAATGAATTTTTAGATGTATATAATAAAAAAGGCTACGTGCCCTTTGAAATGAATGCAGTGTGTCGAACACAGGATTACGCCTATGATGATTATTGTGTAGCACAGCTCGCAAAAGCATTGGGCAAACAAGCGGACTATGATTATTTTATAAAGCGTTCCGAAAATTGGAAAAATCTTTTTCATCCCACCTTAAAATATATTGTACCTAAAGATTCTAGTGGCAACTGGATAAAAGATTATAGTCCTTTTTCAGGCAAACATTTTATTGAAGGCAATGGATGGCAATATACCTGGTATGTACCCCATGATGTGCCTGGATTAATCGAGATCATGGGTAAAGATTTATTTAATGATCGTTTAGAAGAAGGATTTAAAAAATCGGTAACGAAAAAATTTGCAGCACATGCTTTTGATAGACATCAAGACGAAGCCTTTGAATATTATATCAATATGGGCAATGAAGAAAATATGCAAGCACCTTACCTTTTTAATTATTCTGGCAAGCCTTGGCTCACCCAAAAATATTCTCGTGCTATTTTAGATAGTTATTATGGCCACACCCCCTACCAAGGATGGGAAGGCGATGAAGACGAAGGACAAATGGGTGCTTGGTTTGTGATGAGTGCACTAGGCATGTTTGAAATGGAAGGAGGATCAGCTGTAGTTCCAATGGTTACCCTTTCCAGCCCTTTGTTTAAAAAAGCAACTATCTACTTAGATAGCAATTATTACTCGGGCAAACAATTTACCATTGAAGCTCCTAATAATTCCGATAAAAATATTTACATACAATCTGTAAAACTAAATGGCAAATTGCTCACTAGCCCTTTCCTCCCTTTTAAACAAATTGTGCAGGGAGGAAAATTAGTATTCGAAATGGGGCCTAATGAAAACCATAGTTTTTTTAAATAAAAAATTGCTAAAAAAAATACCCCGATTTTTCAGGGGTATTTTTTTATTTATTGTAAAAATGCCAATTCGTTTTAAAATCTCTCGTTAGAGGTTGATTGGTTAATAATGCTCTTAGCATTTCTATGGGCATTCTGTTTTCTCTCAATATAGCATCATGATATTGCTTCAAAGTCATTTTTTTGGTATCTACTAACTCTTTTTTCAAAGCATAAAATTGTAAGCCCCCTACCATGTAAGCCAATTGATACAATGGGCCATAATTAGTGGTAAATGATCTTCTAACTTCTCCTTCGGCATTGGCTCTTTCATGACCCACACGATCCACTAAATAATCTATACATTGCTGTGGTGTCCATTTACCTAAATGATAATTTAAGGAGAACATAATTCTTGCACATCTGTGCATACGCCAAAATAACATCCCTATCCTATTTTCGGGCGTTTGAGGAAATTTCATATCCCATAAAATAAATTCCCAATACAATGAATTTCCTTCATTCCAAAATGGTGTAGGAAAATTGCGATAGGGCTTGTATCTATTGGACATAAAACCTTGTAAATGATGCCCAGCGATTAATTCATGATGCACCGTTGCGCGAGAAAAATCTGGATTATTACCGCGCATGCTCATCATCTTATCCTCATAATCCATGGTATTGGTAGGATAAGAAATCATCAAAGTTTCTCCTCCTAAAAAGAAAGGACTTACCAATTGTCTTTCAGGTGACATCATGTACATATTCCACGTCTCTTCTGCAATAGGTGGAATAGTCAGTAAATCATGTTTTTTTAAGAAATCAACCGATTGATTGTACAAATCAAGCATGGCTTCGGGTTGTTTACCAGGAGCCACATAGGCATTTTTTACTTTTTCTTGTGCCGCTTTCCAATTATCACCAAACCCCATCTCACGTGATGCTTTTAATAATTCCGCATCACACCAAGCAAATTCCTTATTGGCGATATCAATTAGCTCTTCGGGGGTGTAGGGAATAAACTCTAATTTTAACTGACGAATTAATTCATCACGACCAATGGGTCTTCCAATAATGCCACTTCCATCATCCTTTTGGTAAGATACCAATTTCCCTTTTTTTCTAATGGCAACAGCATAGTTGTTTAATAAACTATCTGTAACACTATATGTTTTTGGCACCCACCAAGTAAATAAAGGATCGTATCCATTGTAAAAATTATAATAATTTTTTAAAACATTTTGTAAACCCTTAATAGAAACACTTGCATAATCTGCTAATGTAGATTCAATACTATCCGATTTTTTTAAAGCATTAATAGACTTTGCTATCTCTTTATTAATGTTATTTAATTCTTTAGCTACCTCTTGACCTATTACTGCTATTCCACGACGACGTGGCTTTTCTAAATCATCCAAACTATTCGCAAAAGGCAAGTATTTTACAATTTGGTCATATTTTACTTGCTCTTCATTTAATTGATATGCTTGGTCTTCTAAGTTTCTTTTAAAAAGCACATAATCTACCTTTCCATTGATATCCATAGTAGCAAAATCCAACTTAGCAATTTGTTGTTGATAATCGGCAATTAATTTTAGTAAACGTTGACGACGCTCTGGCGAATTGTACGCATAATTTGCATCCTGTCTATTACTTGACGAATAAAAACGAATAATGCTACCTCTGTCTGCCTCATATTGAATCATCACATCAGCCATCTCACTCGTCTGCTTGTATAAACTACTTTTGTTTTGTTGAGCCACCAAATTAGTAACAGAAAATAGTTGCAGCCCTATCATAAAAATAAAAACTAATTTTTTCATATTGTGTGATTTATTCAGTAATAATAATCAAAATAGTATCAACGAAATTTTTTTTATGATTAAAGGTTTAAAAAAAGGACTTCATAATCAAGCACTTAGCATTTTAACCTAAAAATTCATCCGCAGCATAGCCTTGATAACCACAATTGGGGACTATAAAAAGAGAACCCGCCAATGGCTGCTCCATTAATTCTTGACTGCTTAATCCCACTTTAGCAGAAGTGATATACAAATCTGTTAAATGCGCTCCGCCAAATGTGCAGGAAGTAATTTTCGCTGCTGGTAATGATATAGAATGTAATTGTTTACCCGTTAGAGGATTCCATCTTGTTACTTGCCAACCACCCCAATGTGCTACCCACAGCATTCCTTCTGTATCAATGGTCATCCCATCGGGGAAACCTTCTGCAATGGGTATGGAAATAACTACGCGCTTGTTTTTTATTTGTCCTGTATTTAAGTCATAGTCATACGCAATTACTTCAGAACTTGGCGTATCAATAAAATAAAATGTGCTGCCATCCTTGCTCCATGCCATTCCATTGGAAATAGTCACTTTGGAAATTACTATTTTTGAACTGATGCTTTGTGCTTCTTTATTTTCCTCCATTACATAAACACTCCCTGCTTCTTTATCTTCAGTGAGTGACATGGTGCCAGCCCAAAATCTTCCTGCAGGATCACATTTTCCATCATTGAATCGATTATTAGGCAATTGCGTTTCTGGCTGAATGATTAATTCTTTTTGCCCTGTTTGTTTATCTACCCAATAGATCCCATCTTTTAATGCTGCGATTATTTTACCATTGGAACTTAGTGCATAGGACCCAATTAATTGATCCAGCGCAATCGTTTTTTGAATTTTATTTTTTGGCTGGTAACTATGTAAGTGGCCATTTAAAATATCTATCCAATAAATAATTTCTTGTTTTGCATCCCACACAGGTCCTTCTCCCAATAATGAACTTATGGCACCTACAACTTCTAAATTTTCTAAAGGAGTTTTCATGAGCGATAAATGCTATTTATTAAAATGGCGTAGGACTAATACTGGTCCAACCTCCATCCACTATTAAAGTTTGTCCTGTGATATGTTTTGCTTTTTCAGATACTAAAAACAATGCTGCATTAGCGATATCGGACACATAGGCTGGACGCCCCATGGGTGTTAATTTATTCCATACTTCGGTATACCTCGGATCCTCCAAGGTTCGCTCTGTTAAGGTAGCTCCAGGCGCTATGGTATTTACATTTATTTTAAAAGGAGATACTTCAATGACTAAATTTTTAGCCAACATTTCAATGGCTGCCTTACTCATTCCATAAGCTGCCAAATCTTTATGCGCTTGATGACCTGTTACGGAAGAAGTGAATAAGATGGTTCCTCCATTTTCTTGTTTCTTCATTTGATTGCTCGCCGCTTGTGCTAAAAAGAAAGTGCCTCCTAAATTCACTTCCATGACTTTGAAAAAAGAAGCGGGTGTATAGTTGAAAAAATCACCAAATAAAGTGATGCCCGCATTGGCTATCACAATATCCAATTTTCCAAATTTAGATACCGCATTGTCCACCATTTGCTGAATAAATTTAATATCACTACTATCTCCCCCCATGGCAATACATTGCCCTTTTGTTTTTTCATTAATTTGATGGGCAGCTTGCACCGCTAATACAGTATCAATGTCATTTAAAATTACAGCCGCACCTTCCATTGCAAGTTGTGCGCAAATTTCAAAACCAATTCCTTTTCCCGCACCAGTTACTATAGCTACTTTATCTTTAAAGTCCATAAGTGTATTTTAATATATTTAAAGTAATTTTTTAATGAGAGTCTCTAGTTACTTTACTTCCAGATCCACCCTTTAAAAAATCCATATCAGCTCCTAAATGCGCTTGCTCTACATGGTTTTGATACAAATGTACATAGCCTCTTGTTTCCATTTTTTCGGTTTGCTTCCATACCTTTCTTCTTGCTTCTAATTCTTTTTCAGAAACTTCTAAACTTAATTTTCTATTAGGTACATCTAAACAAATGATATCGCCATTTTGAACCAAGCCCAAAGGCCCACCCACTGCAGCTTCCGGAGATACATGTAATACCACGGTTCCAAATCCTGTGCCGCTCATTCTTCCGTCCGATATTCGTATTAAGTCGGTTACCCCTTGTTCTAATAATTTTTTAGGCAAAGCCATATTACCCACTTCGGCCATACCTGGATACCCTCTTGGCCCTACATTTTTTAAAACCATAATACTATTGGCATCAATCACTAAAGCAGGATCTTCTATTCGTGCATGATAATCTTCAATATTTTCAAACACCACCGCCTTGCCTGTATGCGTTAATAAATTAGCACTGGCAGCAGATGGCTTGATGACTGCACCATGTGGTGCTAAATTTCCAGTGACTACTATAATACCAGAATCGGGTTTAAAAGGTTTTTGCATGGTGCCGATGATACTTCTATCATACACTTCTGCTTTAGCACAATTTTCTCCTATTGATTTTCCATTAACAGTAATGGCATTTTGATGCATCACCGATCCCATTTCCTTCATAATAGCAGGCATGCCTCCCGAATAATACAAGTCCTCTAAATAATGTTCGCCCGATGGTTGAATATTAGCAAGCAATGGTATGCCTTGAGAATGGGTATCAAAGTCGGCTAAATTTAAATCTACTCCGATACGTCCTGCTATAGCCAACAAATGAATAACGAAATTGGTTGAACCTCCAATGGCTGCATTTACTTTGATGGCATTTTCAAAAGCGTCTCTTGTTAAAATTTTTGATAGAGTTAAATCTTCTTTCACCATTTCTACAATTCTTCTTCCTGATAATTGTGATAATACTTTTCTTCTTGCATCCGCTGCAGGAATAGACGCATTATTGGGAAGTGATAATCCCAATGCTTCTACCATCACGGCCATGGTGGAAGCGGTTCCCATTACGGCACAATGGCCTTGCGTGCGCGCCATACAAGCTTCTGCTTCTATAAATTCTTCGTCGGAAATTTGTCCTAATTTTTGTGCCACATCAAATCGCCATACATCCGAAGTGCCAATGTCTTTTCCTTTCCAATGTCCTTTTAACATCGGACCTCCCGAAATAACAAGTGTTGGAATATCTACACTGCAGGCACCCATCACTAAAGATGGTGTTGTTTTATCACATCCACACAATAATACCACTCCGTCAATTGGATTGGCACGGATAGATTCTTCTACATCCATACTGGCTAAATTGCGATACAACATCGCAGTTGGTTTTACTAAAGTTTCGCCTAAGGACATCACTGGAAATTCAACTGGAAAACCGCCAGCTTCCAACACCCCTTTTTTAACCATTTCTGCCAAGTCTCTTAAATGGGCATTGCAAGGAGTTAATTCACTCCAGGTATTACAAATACCAATAACAGGTTTGCCTTCAAACATATCGGGTGGGATACCTTGATTTTTCATCCAAGCACGGTAAATAAAACCATCTTTCCCTTTTCTTCCAAACCAATTTTGGCTTCTCAAATTATTTGTTTCCATGTACCCTTTATTTCTCACAATTTAACAAAAAAAACCCTTGCAAATACAAGATTTACAAGGGTCATTTTCTATTAGGGGAAGGTTAAGCCCTTCGCATTTATTTATTTTTGTGCTATTTGAAAGGTCTTTGTAGAAGTATTTGATTCTTTAGATTTTGATATTACTTTAACGGTTACAGTACATAAAACACCTGGTGATAAACTTGTAATACTAGCTTCATTGGTTGCCGCAGATGAAAAAGGAGGAGTACTTGAAGAAACTACACTATTGTCTTTATTTTTAATAGTAGACACTTCTATTGTTACCCCATTTTTTGGCAATACAGAAGTTATATTAATATTTATTTTTTGGGTGGCAGACAAAGCTGCTAAAACGGTATTATAATCCACTTCTTTAGCATCTATTTCAATTTTAAAAGCAATATCTGCTTCCGCTGCTGCTGTTGGCGTAGAAGTAGTAGGTGTTGTTGCAGCAGTTTCCCCTTTACTACAAGACAAAAGGACAAATGGTATTGCCACTATTAATAACTTAATTTTCATTTTTTTTATCATTTTATCTTTTTTGATACAATTACTTATCTATTCTAAGTTGTCTTGGGGGAGTGACAACATTTGAGTTGCAAAAAGCAAAGCTCAAAAACTTCTATATAATAAAATTAATATAATTTATCATATAATTTATCATTATCTAGTACAAATTGTAAAATTGTTACTAATATATACTCCTACAAAAAATAATACATCTTAATCTTTTGATTAACAATTGTTTATGATAAAAATGGAGTACTTATTTCTTGATTTTTCTTGTTAGCTCTATGAAGGCTTCCCACCCAAGAGGAATATCCCATTGCTGCCTCTTTTTTCTTAGCTTTATTGTACCAAAATTTGCCATTAAACCACAAAAAATGACTACCCTACAATTTATTCATAACCCATTTATCGAAATCATTTTAAGAACCCTTGCGGTATATACTTTTATGATTCTAGCCCTGCGTATTTTTGGGAAAAAAGAGCTTGCTCAATTATCCGTCATTGACTTGGTTTTCATTCTTTTAATAAGTAATTCGGTACAAAATGCGATGGTAGGACCCAATACCTCTTTAAATGGAGGATTGATTGCTGCAGGGTCCTTGTTTTTGGCCAACTATACTTTAAAACGAGTTCTATATCGCAGCAAAAAAATGAGCGAATTAATACAAGGAGAAGCTATTTTACTCATTTACGAAGGAAAGGCTAATTTGGATAATTGCAGAAAAGCTGAAATTACCATTGAGGAACTAGAGGCAGCAGTGAGAGAACATGGTGCTAGAGATATTCAGAAAGTAGACCTTGCAATTTTAGAAGTGGATGGCAATATAAGTGTAATAAGTAGCGACTATCAAACTAAGTCTAAAGTATCCCATCCACGCAAGCATAAATTTAAAGGAAGATTGAATAAAAGTTAAAAAAGTATACAATTTATCTTTGATGCCCCGTTTGATAACTTTGGAAAACGCACAAATCATCAATTAGATTTAAATGGATTTTCTTTTAAAAATGCAAAAACATTGAATATAGGTTGTATTTGAGAATTTACGCTTTCTAATAAGGGAATTGAGCAATTTTCTGGCTTATAAAGGGCTTATTACCATTGGTCAATCTTTATTTTGTAGATAGCAAAAAAAGTAGGAAATTAACTGCTTAAACCGATTTCTTCATAACGATATAAACACATGAAAAAAAACATCTACCATTTCATTCAATCCTTGGCTATTTTTTGCTTTTTAGGTTTAGCGCTTTCCTCTTGTAATAATAAAAGAAGTAGCACACCTAAAGTTTTGATTTTTTCTAAAACAGCCGGCTATCACCATGAATCTATTCCAATAGGCATCAAAGCCATTCAAGACCTAGGTGCGAAAAACGGCTTTGAAGTGGATACAACTACTGATGCAACTAAATTTGCCGAAGACACCTTAAAAAAATATGCAGCTCTGATTTTTTTAAGCAGCACTGGCGAATTATTATCAGGCAATCAAGAAATTGCTTTGGAAAGATACATTCAATCAGGGGGTGGATTTGTTGGTATACATGCTGCTACCGATGCAGAGTACGATTGGAATTGGTATGTTAACATGATTGGCGCATCTTTTTTAAGCCACCCAGCACAGCAAGTGGCTACTTTAGTGATTAATGATAAAACACATCCATCTACCGATAGCTTACCTGCAACTTGGTCTAGAAAAGATGAGTGGTATAATTTTAAAAATTTAAGCAAGGATATTAAAGTACTTATAAGTATTGATGAAAAATCTTATGAAGGCGGAAAAAATGGAGACTCCCATCCAATGGCTTGGTACCATGCTTATGATGGCGGCCGTGTTTTTTATACCGAATTAGGACATACGGATGAATCTTATGCTGACCCATTGTATTTAAAACACATTTTAGGCGGTATTCAATATGCCATTGGCGACAATACCTCAAATTACAGCAAAGCGCATAGTGTGTATGCCCCAGATGAAAATCATTTTACTAAAGTGCAATTAGTAACAGGCACTTTCTTTGAACCTACCGAATTAACCATTCTTCCTAATTTGGATGTTTTAATAGTTCAACGTAGAGGAGAAATTTATTTATACAACAGTCAAACTAAAAAAATTAAACAAGCTGGTTTTTTAAATGTGTATTGGAAAACCTCCGCTAAGGGCGTAAATGCAGAAGAAGGTTTATTAGGAGTTAAGGTAGATCCGGATTTTGCAAAAAATCATTTTGTATACATGTACTATAGCGCTCCCGACTCATCTGTTAACAGACTCTCTAGATTTACTTTAGAAAACGACACCATCATCAACAGCTCTGAAAAAATTGTCTTACAATTTTATGAACAAAGAGATATTTGTTGTCATACGGGTGGCTCTATTGCATTTGGACCTAATAAAACATTATTTGTTTCTACAGGAGACAACACTACTCCTTTTGATGAACCAAATCAAAAATATGCAAGCCATGGATATGCTCCTTTAGATGACCGACCTGGTCATGAACAATATGACGAACGTCGCAGTTCGGGCAATACCAACGACTTAAGAGGTAAAATTTTACGCATCAAAGTAAAAGAAGACGGCTCTTATGAAATTCCTGAAGGAAATTTATTTCCAAAAGGCACCGATAAAACAAAGCCAGAAATTTATGTGATGGGCGACCGCAATCCTTATAGAATTTCTGTAGATCAGAAAAATGGCAATTTGTATTGGGGTGAAGTGGGTCCTGATGCCAATAACGATAGTTTAGATAGCCATGGCCCACGTGGTTATGATGAAATAAATCAAGCACGTAAAGCTGGCTATTTTGGTTGGCCTTTCTTTATAGGAAACAATTACCCATATCATTTATATGATTATGCTACTGGTAAAACTGGCCCAACGATGGATCCAGCTAAGCCAATTAATGATTCAAGAAACAATACGGGATTAACCGAATTGCCTCCTGCTCAACCTGCATTCATATGGTATCCTTATGCTGTGTCTCCCGACTTCCCTAGCTTAGGTGCTGGTGGTCGTACTGCAATGGCTGGACCAATTTATTACAGCGAATTGTATCCAAAAGAAACTAGATACCCTTCTTACTATGATGGTAAATTTTTCTTTTATGAATGGATGCGTGGATTTATTAAAGCAGTAAGTATGAAGGCTAATGGCGATTATGACAGAATGGAACCATTTATGGGAAATACTAAATTTAATTCGGCCATTGATGTGGAAGTAGGACCTGATGGTCGTTTTTATATATTGGAATATGGAAGTGGTTGGTTTAGTAAAAATGAAAATGCTGGATTGATTCGTATTGATTATAAATGATTAAAATAAAGGTGATGCATAAAAGACAATTTATAAAAGACGTTTTGTTAACCACTGTGGCAGCCCCTTTGGGACTAGCTGGTATGGCACAAAGTTTTAAACTAAAAGAAAATGTGCCTGCTGCTGTATTAGCGAAGGACGATGACTTTTGGTTAACCATAAGAAATCAATACCTGCTAAAACCAGATTACATTAATCTAGAAAACGGATATTATAACTTTATACCTCAACCTATCTTAAACAAATTGATTGAACACATTAAAGAAGTAAATTACCAAGGTTCTTATTATATGAGAACGGTTCAATGGGATAATAAAAAGAAAATTGCTGCCCGACTTGCTGGAATAGCAGGTTGCCTTCCAGAAGAAATGGCCATTACTAGAAACACCACCGAGTCACTTGATTTAGTGATTGGTGGTTTTGATTGGAAAGCGGGCGATGAAGCAATAATGACCATACAAGATTATGGTGCAATGTTGGATATGTTTGAACAAGTGAAAAACAGATACGGCGTGGTCAATGTAAAAGTATCCGTTCCACTGCATCCCAAAAATGACGAAGAAATCGTAAACTTATATGCCAATGCTATCACCGATAAAACAAAAGTGATTCATGTTAGTCACATGATAAATATTACGGGACATATATTACCTATTCGTAAAATATGTGACATGGCGCATGCAAAAGGGGTACAAGTAATTGTAGATGGTGCCCATGCTTTTGCACATGTAAAATTTCGTATTGATGAACTTAATTGTGATTACTATGCAGCTTCTTTACATAAGTGGATGAGTACTCCCCTTGGTGCAGGTTTATTGTACATCAATAAAAATAATATAAAAAATTTATGGCCTTTATTGGGCGATGGTGAAAAAGATCTTAATAAAATTGGCAGACTCAATCATATAGGTACCCACCCAGTCCATACCGATTTAACTATTAATGATTCTATGGATTATTATGAAATGATTGGCGCGGAGCGCAAAGAAGCAAGAATGTACTTTTTACAAAATTATTGGACAAGTAAAGTTAGAAACCTGCCAAGAATTATTTTAAATACCCCAGCGGACGCTAAAAGAAGTTGTGGCATCGCCAATATAGGTATTGAAGGTATTACGCCAGGTGACTTAGCACAACGTTTGATGAAAGAACATAAAGTATTTACAGTGGCTATTGATGGCGCAGAAGTACATGGTTGTAGAATTTGCCCTAACGTTTATACAACTATCGCCGAATTAGATGCTTTTGTGTTGGCCATTAAAATATTATCTAACAATGCCTAATGATTTCAAAAGAACCACCGAAGCCAATTCCTTATATCATCACATTGAGGCTTCGACTACTTCTGAAATATTAAAAAATATCAATAAAGAAGATCAAAAAATAGCTTTAGAAGTAGAAAAAGCTATTCCATCCATTAACTTATTAATTGAGGCGATTACCGAAAAATTATTATCCGGCGGTCGCCTTTTTTATATTGGAGCAGGAACCAGTGGTAGATTGGGCATGGTAGATGCTAGTGAGTGCCCTCCTACTTTTGGTGTCCCACCCGATTTAATCATTGGTATTATTGCTGGTGGCCAAAAAGCAATGTTTCAGGCAGTTGAAAATGCCGAAGATGATACAAAACAAGCATGGCTAGATTTACAAGCTTATAAAATAAGCTCTTTAGATTTTGTAATAGGTATTGCTGCCAGTGGTACCACCCCCTATGTCATTGGGGGTTTAGAAAAATGTAAAGCGCATGGAATTCATACTGGAAGTATTTCTTGCAATAGAAATAGTCCATTGAGTGCTGCAGCCAATTTTCCCATTGAAGTGATAGTTGGCCCTGAATTTATTACAGGAAGTACCAGAATGAAAAGTGGTACCGCCCAAAAATTGGTATTGAATATGATTTCTACTGCCGTCATGATTAAATTGGGTCGTATTAAGGATAATAAAATGATTAACATGCAATTAACCAATCAAAAACTATTTGATAGAGGTGTAAGTATGATCATGGATGAATTAAAAATAACGGATACCGAATTGGCAAGTCAACTTTTGAAAAAATTCGGCTCTGTAAAAATAGCTGTTGAACAGTACAACCAAGGCCAATAATTAAAATTTATATTTTTGTTACTACTAATTAGGGAAACTTATTTTTCCCAAAGTAGTTGCTACTTTTGTAGCATTACCCCCCGCTAACAAGGGCTTGCCTGCCACAGCTTCATTGGCTAACAATGCAAACAAGATGGCTTCTTTGGCATCCGGCTCAATCCCAATTTTACTAGTAGATTGTATTACAATATTGGGTAATACTGCCTGCAAGTTTTCCATCAACATCCCATTGTGCATGCCTCCGCCACTAATATAAATTACAAAATTAGTTTCTGATGGGATACACTTATAAATAGCATCTGCAATGGTTTCGGCAGTAAACCTATTTAAGGTAGCCATTAAATCGTTGGGTAGAATAGTTTTACCTAAAGCAATTTGTGCAGCTACTATAAAATCAAGATTAAATAATTCAGGCCCAATAGTCTTAGGGAAACTGATATTAAAAAAAGAATGATTTTTCATTACCGAAAGTAATTCAGTATCGACCCTACCTGTCTTAGCAATAGCACCTGCATGATCATAAGTTAAATCGTTAAAACACTTTCTTGTATAGGCATCCATTAAAGTATTTCCCGGCCCAGTATCGGTTGATAAAGTTTTTTCAATGGAACCGCCAGCAGGTAAATAAGTAAAATTGGCAATGCCACCAATATTTAATAATACTCTATTTTCAATTGGATGAGCACACAATAAATAATCTCCATAAGTAGCCAATGGAGCTCCATCACCACCCGCTGCGATATGCTTTTGTCTAAAATCACTGATGGTGATAATACCTGTAGCCACTGCCAAATGATCTGCTTCTCCAATTTGCAAAGTGGCCGTGCCAAATTCATCTGTAGGATGCAATGACTTGGGTGCATGAAAAACAGTTTGGCCATGACTAGCTATTAAATCAACTTCATTCGATTTTATTTTCCAATGCAAAAGAGTCTCATTTACACATTTAGCATGGACCTTCCCAATCCAAGGATGTAATACACACAATTTTTCGAGAGAAACAGTCTCTTTAGAAAATACGGTTAGTAATTTTTCTTTAAAATCTAAACTATAAGGCAAGGTCATAAAATGCTCTAAAACTACTTTAGTTAAATTGCCCGATCCGGTGATTGTACACAAAGCAATGTCTAATCCATCCATAGAAGTACCGCTCATTAAACCAATGATTCTTCTTGAAGGTTTATCCGCTATTTGACAAAGTTGTTTAATATTATCGTGCACTAGCTTCTAATTTGGGTAGGAATAGTCAATAAAGTTACAAAACTGCCTTCATATTTGGGTAGGCATTCAACCTCCCCTTAGTATTGAATTACTGCAATTAACAGCATTTTGCTAATTTTCCACACCGGCTTAAACCCATTCAATTTCAATAGCTTATAGCGTAACTTTACTACTTATAAATTGCATATGCTAAAAGTAGGCGTATTTGGTGTGGGTCACTTAGGTAAATACCATCTTAATAATTGGAAAGAAATTCCAGGGGTTAGTTTGGTGGGCTTTTTTGATCCCAACAACGATCATGCTAAAGAGGTAGAAAAAACCTATGGCCTCAAAAGATTTATGGACGAAGAAAAATTGATTGCCGCATGTGATATCATTGATGTAGTTACCCCTACCCATTTACATTTTCCTGTTTGTGAAATGGCCATTAAAATGGGTAAACATGTATTTGTAGAAAAGCCCATGGCCAATACCATTGAAGAAGGAAGGTCCATTGTGAATATGGTCAAAGAAGCCAATGTGAAATTACAAGTAGGACATGTTGAAAGATTTAACCCTGCCTATACCGCTTTAAAAAACGCATCCTTAAACCCTTTATTTATAGAAGTACATCGCTTGGCACAGTTTAATCCAAGAGGCACTGAAGTGAGTGTTATTTTCGATTTGATGATTCATGATATTGATATTATTTTAAGTATTGTAAAAAGCGATGTAAAAAATATTTCTGCCAGCGGCGTAGCCGTATTAACCGACACCCCCGATATCGCCAACGTTCGTATTGAATTCAACAATGGTTGTGTGGCTAATTTAACAAGTAGCCGCATTAGCATGAAAAAAATGCGTAAAATTAGACTGTTCCAAAAAGATGCCTATATCGGTATTGATTTTTTAGAAAAGAACACCGAAATTATAAAGCTCAAACAACCTGAAGATACAGATGCCTTCTCTTTTGACATAGAAACGCATCAGGGCACAAAGACTATTTCTATTGCCAACCCTGTTATTGAAGATGGCAATGCCATTAAAGCAGAGCTAAGTAGTTTTGTACATGCTATTGTCAATAATGAAACCCCAGTGGTAAGTGAAATTGATGGCTTTTTAGCTATGGAAGTGGCGCACCTAATTTTAGAAAAAATAAGTAAAAGTACTTCTATCTTAAAGCAAAATTCGGATTCCTACCCCATGGCAGAACCTACTTCTTTAGAAGATTAGTTTAAGAAAAACATTTTAAGAAAATCTTTTTGAAAGAATATAATTGGCGATGGCTAAATCCAATGGCCTGGTAATTTTTATATTTTCATATTCCCCATCTACTAAATAAACAGGCACCCCGCTGGCTTCCACCACATTCGCTTCGTCTGTAAAAGAGGCTTGGTACTTTTGCTCAAAGGCTTTTAATAATAATTCGGATCTAAATGTTTGTGGCGTTTGAATGAGCATTACATTTTCTCGATTCAATAATTGATGTTCTACTCCATTCATTAATCTAACGGTATCTGTTGCGTTTACCGCCGGAATGGCCGAACCTTTTTCAAAGGCTTGCTGATAGCACCTTTGAATTAAGGCAGGTGTCAACAAACACCTTACTGCATCGTGAACAAATACTATAGAAGAAGAACTTACTTTAGAAAGTCCATTTTTTACCGATTGAAAACGAGTATCTCCCCCTGCTACATAACTTATTTTATTTTTGTATTTACTTTTACTCAATACGGCTTCTCCCTCTTTCAAATAACCTTCTGGAAGCACCACCACCAATTCAATTACCGAAAAGGCAGCCACAAACTGATCAATAGTATGAGTTAATATAGACTTATGTTCAATTTCTAGAAATTGTTTGGGAACTACCGATCCCATTCTTTGACCAGTACCTCCCGCCACTATAATGGCAATTATTTTAGTGTCCATAATGAATTATTAATAAAACTTAGAAAAGTTTATTTCCCAATCAGTTTTACAACCTCGCTGTGTAATAGTTTTTTATTAATGGGCGCCGTACCCACTAACTCACAAACCAATCCACCTGCGATATTCGCTATTTCAGCAGCCAAAGACATATCTTTTGTTGCTGCATAAGTTAAGGAGGCAACTGCAATAACAGTATCACCAGCTCCACTTACATCCGAAATATTTCTGATATGGGTAGGAATTAATTTTTGGTCGCTTTTAGTGGCATAATATACCCCATGCTCAGATAAAGTTATAAATGAAATTTCATGCGCTAATTTTTTTTGTAAGGCAGCATGCACTTTATTTAAATTAGCAAAGTCTACATTATCTATTTGAACTTTTAATCCTTCTTTTACTTCTTTTAAATTAGGCTTGAATAGCGTACAACCTTTATAAGTTAAAAAATTTTTTTGCTTAGGATCTACCGCAGTGGGCACATCATGTGTTTTGCAAAATGCTAAAATAGTTTCAATAACACGCTCTGTCAAAACCCCTTTATTGTAATCTTCTAATATAATTAATGCAGGTTTTTCTTGTTGAACATAAGTTATGAAATTGGCAATCAATTCATCTTCCTCTTTGGTACTAAGATCATTGGTATTTTCATGATCTAATCGCATCATTTGCTGATTGCGTCCCATCACACGTACTTTATTCGTAGTAACCCTGGTTGTACTTGTTTGAATGTAATTAGTATAAATACCTTCTTTCTCTAATAAACCTTTTAATTCAACCCCTTCAGCGTCCTTCCCAATGATAGCAAACAATGTAGTAGGCGCACCCAAAGCCCTTAAATTCAAAGCCACATTAGCTGCCCCTCCAACACGTAATTCTTTTTTTTGTAAAGCTACTACAGGTACCGGTGCTTCAGGAGAAATTCTATCTACATTGCCCCACCAATAGGTGTCCAACATAATATCACCCACTACACCAATTTTAGTGTGATTATAAGTATCAAATAAACGGTCTATTGCTTCAGTTGCTATCATCCTAGGCTGATTTTTTATTGCGTAATGCGATATAATACAAAGGTATACCCAATAAAGTAATCACCAAACCCCATAAAGAATATTTTGGCTCAGTATACACCAATCCTACACAAAATGTAGTGGCCATGATAATATATATAGCCGGCAATACTGGATAGCCAAATGCTTTATAAGGCCTAGGCATATTGGGCTCCTTCTTTCTTAATATAAAAATTCCTATAATGGTGAGTACATAAAATATAACTACTATAAAGGATACCATGGTTAATAAATCGCCATACTTCCCACTTAAACACAATAAGGAAGCTACCAAAGCTTGTATCCATAAACCATAAGCAGGTACTTCGTTTTTATTTAAAGTGCCTGTTTTTTTAAAGAACAAGCCATCTTTAGCCATCGTATAATATACCCTGGATCCTGCTAAAATTAATCCGTTGTTACATCCAAAAGTAGAAATCATAATCATTACTGCAATAACAATGGTTCCTACATTTCCTAAAACAGCATTCGCAGCCGCAATGGCTACGCGATCATTTTCGGCAAAAGCAATATCATGCATAGGAAGTACATGTAAATACATCAAATTAGCACTTATATAAATTAAGGTTACAATACTAGTTCCTAAAAATAAACTCAAGCCTATATTACGTTGTGGATTTTTTATTTCACCAGCAATAAAAGTAACATTGTTCCAAGAGTCACTGCTAAAAATAGACCCTACCATTGCAGCAGCCATCGCACCAATTAAAGCAGTTCCTCCAATCGGCAACCAAGTATGGGATACTACACCATCTGCACCTATACTAGGAATGGCTTGCTTGGCATCAAATGCATTAACCCAGTTTTCATTCCAAAAACTATGTTTGGTAAATAAAAAACCCACTACAATTAATCCAAATAAAGAAATAAGTTTAGTAAAAGTAAAAGTATTCTGAATCATTTTACTTTCCTTCACCCCCCGGGTATTGGTATAAGTTAAAAATACAATTAAACAAATGGCCAGCACTTGGGCTGCTGAAATTTTTATAAATCCTAAATCTGCTAAAATATTATTCTCCCCTACTGCAGGAAATAAATATGCAGTAAATCTACTAAAAGCCACTGCTACTGCAGCAATAGTGGCTGTTTGTATAACAGAGAAAAAACTCCATCCAAATAAAAATCCTACCAATGGATTATAGGCTTTTTGTAAATAAACATACTGACCTCCTGCTTTTGGATACATGGCACTCAATTCACCATAACTTACCGCTGCGGTGATGGTCATAAAACCAGTAATCACCCAAGCCGCTATTAACCAGCCAGGACTTCCCACATACCTAGTGATGGAAGAACTTACAATAAATATACCCGAGCCAATCATACCCCCTGCTACAATCATAGTGGCATCCAGAGCAGATAGTCTTGGTTTAAATTCGGTGGTTTCGGTGTTTGACATAATCTTTACTATTTAATAAAATATAAGTTTAAAATTAAAAATCCTTCCCAATAGCTCGGAAAGGATTTTTAGTCTAATTAATTTTTGGATTTGTGCTCCCCATTCAACCCTTTAATAATATCAGAAGTGATATCATAAGCCGTATCCTTATAATACATCAAATCAGAATTACTTGAGAAAATATAGGAGAACGCTTTATTGCTATTGTATTTTCCTAAGAATATTTCAATTTTCTTTTTTACTTCTTGCAAACGTTTAAAACTTTCTTCTTGCATTTCTTGAGAGAGTTGTTGTTCCTTATTTGTATAATTTTTTTCCAACTGCGCTAATTCTTGTTGGCGACTAGTTACTTCTGCTTGTGTAAATCTTTGTCCATTTTTTTGTAAATCTTGGTACTTAGCTGCAAAATCATTTTTTAAGGCAGTTAACTGTTTTGCATTTTCCATATCCTTTACTTGCAATGCCGATTTTACTTCTTTAAAAAACTCATAATTGTTTTGTATGGAGTCTATTTCAAAGTAAGCCACTTTAGTCCCTGAGCCAGTCATGGCAGATGCTTTTATAACAGGAGTACTATTGCTAAAATGCAAAACATATAAAATAATGATGGCTACTGCCAAGACTCCATTAACGATCCAAGAAGTTGATTTCATTTGTAATTTATATTTAAATAGCTGCAAAGGAAACACGTCCCTTACCCTATAAAAATAGGGAAAATAATAAACTAAGCTGCCAAAATAGGCATAAAAAAAGCAGGAAAAGTGACCCTTTCCTGCTTTTTAACAATTAATAGGTTTTATTATTCATCATCGTCAAAG
>CANHLZ010000011.1 GCA_947461595.1 Bacteroidota bacterium
TACAAAAACAAAATAAAACTTACCTGTACCTGGAATATCCTACCCGGAACGAATATCTATTCCCCTTCTTGATAAATTCTAAAGTATTGGTACAAAGAAAGGGAGGTAAATTCACATTACCAAATAAAAGTCTACTTTTTTTGTAGACTTATAATTAGATGAATTATTAAACTTTGAAATTTTGCAATTAAAGATTAATTTGCTAATAGCTAGCTTGCTATTCATTTCTATCCCGTATACAATGATGCAATTTATTGGTCATTTCCACCCCATTATTGTACATATGCCTATAAGCATCATGCTTCTAGGGGGATTTCTACTATTTTACCAAGGCACACATTCAAACAAACTTGATACAATTATTTCCTTGGCTTTCTTAGTGGGAAGTCTTAGTGCCACGCTAGCCTGCATCACTGGATGGTTATTGGCACAATCAGGCGAATACGACAGCGAATTAATACAAAAACATCAATGGGTAGGTATTGCCACTGCTACAATTGGATGGACGATTTATTTTAATAAATATAAAAAGGTTTTAGCCATTAGCTTGGTGGTGTTAATAATAATAACGGGGCATTTGGGGACTACTTTAACACATGGCGAAAACTATTTATTTAGTTCAAATAAAAAAGAAGAAAATATTGAACAAAAAAATATTAAAGTAGCAAAAAAAATTGAAACAGTTTTAAAAGGAAAGGACTCTATTAAAATAGTAAGTTATAACGTATACAAAGAAGAAATAAAACCCATCTTACAAATACGATGTTATAATTGTCACGGCCCTTTAAAACAAAAAGGTGGCCTTCGCTTAGACAGTGAATCATTTATAAAAAAAGGCGGCAAAGAGGATATTGTATTGGTAGTAGACAACCCGCTAAAAAGTAAAATGTACACTAATTTAGTTTTGCCAATGGAGGATGAGAAGCATATGCCTCCTATGGGTAAGCATCAGCTTACTAATCAAGAAATAACAACCATTAAGCAATGGATTGCAAATGGCGCTTCTTTTGAAGATAGAATAGATACAATATTCCATAGTCAAAAAGAAACAATATTAGATTCAATACATGTAGAAGAAATTAAAAAAGATAAAGTAGTTAACACTCCATCACCATTAGTCATAAAAGAAAAAATACCTACTGCGATTAAAAACGAAACTCTTGAATTTTTTAAAAATAAAAATATATTATTAACCAGTTTGGCAGAAGGGTCCAACTTGATTATGGCCAACTTTATAAATGCAATTCCATTTAATAATAAAGACCTTATTGAATTAAAATTAATTAAAGATCAACTATCCATATTAAAACTTTCTAATTTACCCATAAAAGACAGTGACATTAAAATCATCAGTAATTTTAAAAATGTCACCAGGCTTAATCTAGAAAACACAGCCATTACTGACGAATCAATGACCTACCTGAATCAATTGCCTAAATTAGAGCAACTTAACTTATACGGAACCAATATTACAGATGAAAGTTTAAAACAATTGTCGATGTATAAAAATTTATCCGTACTTTATTTATGGAAAACAAAGGTGACCAAAGCGGGCATTGAAAACTTTGTAAAAATAAAGCCAAATGTGAAAATTGAAATGGGCGATTTTAAATTTCAAAAAAAATGAAAAAGTATTATTTAATAATAGGTTTTATTATTTTTCTGTTTGCATTTAATGCAAGCTCAAAACTACCGGAAGAGGTCGCGGCCGCTTATAATGAATTACCAACCATCATCGATTATAATGAGCATGTAAAACCAATTTTATCAGATAAATGCTACGCATGTCATGGTCCTGACATTACAAAACAAAAAGCAGGACTTAGATTAGATATTGCCGATTCGGCCTATGCTCCATTAAAAGAAAGCCCAGGCAAAGTGGCCATTTTCCCTGGCAACTTAAATAAAAGTGAATTATTCCATCGTATTATATCTAAGGATCCAGAATACATGATGCCAATGCCAAAGTCTCACTTAAGTTTAAGTGCAAAGGAAAAAGCGATACTTATTAAATGGATAGAGAATGGTGCCGTCTATAAGCCTCATTGGGCATTTGTAGCCCCTATAAAAAAGTCTATCCCAATGATTTTTAACTTAAATGTAAATAACCCAATAGATAATTTTGTTTTTAGTAAAATTCAACAAGAAGGACTTCAACCCTCCCCCGCTGCGTCCAAAGAAATTTTGTTAAGAAGAGTTTCATTAGACTTAACTGGACTACCCCCTACTATAGAGGAATTGAATCAGTTTTTAAATGATAAAAGTGCCAATGCATATGAAAAACAAGTGGATAGGTTAATAAGCTCCCCGCATTATGGAGAAAAAATGGCAACACAATGGCTTGACCTAGCTCGTTTTGCAGACTCTTACGGCTATACGGTTGATCGAACAAGAGACATGTCCGTATATAGAGATTGGGTAATTCAATCTTTTAATGAAAATTTATCTTACAAAAATTTTATACAATATCAATTGGCTGGCGATTTAATGTCCTCCCCAACTAAGGAAATGATTATTGCTACTGCTTTTAATAGGAACCATCCACAAAATATGGAAGGAGGGATTATAGAATCAGAATTCCAAACTGAATATGTAATGGACCGCACCAATACCTTTGGGGAAGCTTTTTTATCTATTTCTGTGGGATGCGCAAGATGTCATGATCATAAATACGACCCTGTTTCCCAAGAAAACTATTACCAACTATACAGCTTTTTTAATAATGTGAAAGAAGCGGGTCAAATTTCCTGGAACGACGATATGCCCACGCCTACTTTATTATTACCAACAAAAGATGAAGAGAAAACTATACAATATATTAAGGCTAAAATAAATGAAAAGGAAAACCAGTTAAAAGAAGTATCAAAAAGCACTCGAATGGACTTTATAAATTGGCTGGACGAAGAAAAATATAAAACCATTGCGCAGGATGGCTTATCCAAATCTTTTCTACAGGCTTATTTTACATTCGAAGATTCATTAAATAATAGTGTCCCCGATACCAATCGTGCAATCATGAGGCAGGATTGGGAAACTAAAAGCGAGAAACCCTTATTAGAAAAAAATAGTAATGGGCAACACCTAAAATTAAATGGGGATGTTTATTTAGATTTAAAAAATATTGGAATTTTTAGAAAATCAGACCCTTTTACAATTGGCGTTTGGCTATCAATTCCAAAAGATATGAAAGAAGGAGTTATTTTTCACAAAAGCAATGCAGAAAGATTATACAATTTTAAAGGATACAATGTGTCGATGAATAACAACAGACTTGAAATGACCATGGCACACACGGCACCCTCCAATGCCATTACCAAAGTGGCCTTGACGGATGTACCCCGAAATAAATGGATTCAGTTAACCATGACCTACGATGGCAGTTCAGAAGCTAAAGGATTAAATTTATTTATAGATGGCGCCCCATTGGCTATGGAAACTGTGATCGATCAATTGTATAAAGACATCGTATTTTTTAACAAAGAGGAGCCTGCCTTACAATTTGGAGCCTGGTATCGTGGCCTTGGTTTTAAAGATGGGAAAATAGATGAGATTAGTGTTTACAATAGAGTATTAACTACTTTTGAAATTAAAGTTTTAGCTAAAAAAGCCAATTGGGGTGAAGTTATTCAAAAGTCAAGAAAACAATTGACCAAAGAGGATCTTGAAATTTTGAAAGAATATTATGCCTCAGCAATTGATCCCCAAATTATAGAAGCCAGAACTGCTCTTCAATTAGAGAGAAAAATATTTTCAGACTCTACTGAAAACATAAAAGAATTGATGGTCATGCAAGAAATGGCCAAGCCAAAGAAAACTTATTTATTAAGCAGAGGGCAATACGATGCGCCATCAAAGGAAGTATTTCCCAATACACCAGAAAGAATATTTCCCTTCCCTCCCCATTTACCAAAGAATAGATATGGTTTAGCACAATGGCTTACCGATGAACGCAACCCACTAACGGCAAGAGTAGCGGTGAATCATTTATGGCAAAATTTCTTTGGCAATGGTATTGTAAAGACTGCAGAAGATTTTGGAAATCAAGGTGAAATGCCAAGTCATTTAGATTTATTGGATTGGCTGGCTATTGAGTTTAAAGAAAATGGGTGGGATGTAAAAAAATTGAATAAGTTAATAGTGATGTCTGCTACCTACCAACAAGATTCTAAAGCAAGTTTGATAGCCAAAGAAAAAGATCCAGAAAATAAATTGCTAGCAAGAGGTCCAGCCAACAGATTGACTTCGGAAATGATTCGTGACAATGCCTTAACAGCTTGTGGCATATTAAATAAAAAAATTGGAGGGAAAAGTTTTTACCCCTATCAGCCAGAAGGATTGTGGGAGATTAATAATACCAACTATGTTCAAGATAGCACAGATGAAATTTATAGAAGAAGTTTATACATCGTTCTTAAAAGAACAGTGCCTAATCCCACGCTTGCTAATTTCGATGGGCCTTCAAGAGCCTCCTGTGTGGTAAGAAGACAATCCACAAATACCCCTTTGCAAGCCCTAGTTACTTTAAATGACCCTACTTTTATCGAAGCTGCTAAAATAATGGGAGAAGAAATGAGTAAGCAACCAAATAGTCAAAGCGCCATCAATGATGTATACAGAAAATTGACAGGAACATCACCCACCTCAAAAGAAATTGCATTACTGACCGCTTTACAACAAAACGAATACAGTAAATTTAAATCTAACCCAAGTAAAATTAAAGGGTGGTTGAATACAGGCTTATATAAAATAAATAAAACATTAGACCCCTTATTGGTGGCAGCAAATACCGTGGTAGCAAGTACCATTTTAAATTCAGACGCCACAATAACAAAAAGATAATAGTATGGGACACGATCCAGATTTTAAAATACAGCATCCCGATTTTGAGCAGTTGAATAAAAGATTAGAAAGAAGGGATTTCTTAAAAAAAACTGCAGGTGGTTTAGGTGCGCTGGCATTTGGTACTTTATTAAGTGGCAGTATTTCTAGCAAAACCTTTGAACAACAAATTTTAGACGCCTTACCCACCATAGCACCTAAAGCAAAAAGAGTGCTTTACTTATTTATGAGTGGGGGTCCTTCCCAATTTGAAACATTTGATTATAAACCAATGCTAAGTTCGATGCTAGGAAAAGGACTTCCAGAATCAGTAAGAAATGGGCAAAGACTCACAGGAATGAGTGCTAATCAATCCATATTACCCATTGCACCGTCTTTTTGTGACTTTAAGCAATATGGAAAAAGTAAAACCTGGGTAAGTGATCTATTACCTTATACCGCAGAAGTGGTAGATGAATTGTGCATCATTAAATCCATGTATACCGAACAAATTAATCACGACCCGGCGCTTACATTTTTTCAAACAGGGCATCAGCTTCCTGGTCGACCATCTATTGGTTCATGGTTGAGTTATGGTTTAGGTTCTGAAAATAAAAATTTGCCTGCTTTTATAGTGTTGGTTTCAAAAAATGCATCAAGAGACCAGCCATTGTATGCAAGATTATGGGGCAATGGATTTTTACCATCACAACACCAAGGGGTGCAATTTAGATCAGGCAATGACCCGGTTTTATTTTTAAACAATCCCGAAGGATACGATGGAAAAGATAGAAAAGAAATGCTCAGTTATTTAAACAAGTTAAATGAGATGCAAAATGATATTTGGGGAGATCCGGAAGTAGAGGCAAGAATGTCACAATACGAATTGGCTTTTAGAATGCAAACTTCAGTGCCTGACGTGATGGACACTTCCAATGAAACAGACGAAGTATTTGAATTGTATGGACCGGAAAGTAGAGATAAAGGCACTTATGCAGCCAATTGCATTTTGGCTAGAAAATTATTAGAAAAAGATGTTCGATTTGTTCAATTGTATCACCAAGGTTGGGATCATCATGGATCCTTGCCACAAGGTATGAAGCAACAATGCAAACAAACCGATCAACCCACCGCTGCATTAATTATGGACCTAAAAAGAAGAGGCATGCTAGAAGATACTTTAGTTATTTGGGGAGGTGAATTTGGAAGGACTGTTTATTCCCAAGGTAAATTAGAGAAAGAGAATTATGGCAGAGACCACCATCCTCGTTGCTTTACTATGTGGATGGCAGGCGCTGGTGTAAAACCAGGTATGTCTTATGGTGCAACTGATGACTTTAGTTATAATATTATAAAAAATCCAGTTCATGTTCATGATTTTCAAGCAACACTATTGCATATTATGGGATTAAATCATGAAAACTTGGTATACAAATATCAAGGAAGGCGATTCCGATTAACGGATGTGTCTGGAAAAATAATTAAAGAAATATTATCATAGGATTCAACCTTTGAAAGCTTTAACTAATAGTGGTTCTATTTTAATAAATTTCCTATTCTATATATTTAACCACACGGGCAAGCTTTCCATTGGCATTAGTACCCTCTAAAACTATTTGTAATTTTTTACTAATATCATTATTGTAAAATTCTAATCTTATCCTTGGATTGCGTTTATTGGTTAATACATATGGATTCCAATATAAGGTGGTCCGACTATCCACTTCGAAATTTTCAGCTGTTTTTTCATAATCAGGATTAAAAAATTCCTTAAAAACAGAATATCCTCCTAGAACAGCATACTCCATTCCTAAACTTTTTATATTTTTCCCCTTGTTGTTACTACCGCGCTTTGTATAAATTGCAATGGCTCCACCACTACCTCCACCACTCGAACCAAAAAAGGGAGGTCTAATAGCTTTGATGTAGGCTATATCCGCAATAGCAATATTTTGTACCGATTCGAGAGGCGTATTAAACTCATTGACAAAAAAATCAGTTTTAGAGCCTCTCCAGTTGGCAGAAGCTTGAGCGCCAAAAGCATTAATAGTCAATCCTGGCACTTTTGATTGCAAATAGGTTAAGACACTCATTGAGCCAAGTGCACTTGGATCGTTAGTTAAATCAAAAGCAGTTCCATCCCCTCCCGTGAAAAACCCAGTTGCATATTTTTCATCCAGCAACTGAATAGGCGATTTTGTTTTAGACTTTACCACCACTTCCTTTAAGGTAATAGATTCTAATAATTTTTTTTGCCTTTCTTGTTCTAACAAAATAGAATTTAATTTAGCCCTAGCCATACTATCACTCCAGTTTCGAATAAACCCGCCAGCATCAATTTGTAATTTTGTAAATTCTTGTTTCAAAAACCCATTTTCAAAATGCACTACCGCCAAGTTGTTCAATTTTGATTTACTATTTACTCCATAATATATTTTTGAAGTATCATAATAGAATATGGACTTGTCTTCAAAACTTCCATCGCTTAAAATGGGTATGAATAGCATTTTATTGCTACTATCTCTTCCATTGATAATTAAACTTAAAAGTAAATCGTCGGATAATTTTAAAGATGAGCTGGCATACACTTTTCCTGAAACTTTCATAAAATCTATTTCTTTAGGATAAGCTGGTGCCGGAAAAATACCTGATTTAATTTTATCCCAATCAAACTTTCTCCATCCGTTGGTAAGCATTACTAAATCTAAGTGCGCCGCCACACTATCTGCATCACTTGAAAAATAATAAGCAGGATGATAAACTTTACCACGAATATCATTGCTCAAAAGAAAATCAGAATAAATAGTTTGTTGTTCTGGCAACACAACTGAAGCGTCTGTAATGGATATAGACATATTTGATTCTGTAGTATCCTTAACCATTATTTCAAGAACGTTTTTACCTCTTTTAGCTACATTGGCTACTACTACAGATAGCATCGCATTATATTCGTGTAGACGATTATTTACCAACACAATTCTTTCGGCTATTGGTACCCAATCATTAGAAAATAAGGAAAACTGAACCACCCCAGTAGGAAATTCCTCAATAGGTAATCCCACTTTCTGCAAAAGCCGTTCTTCCCCTTTAAAATCAACGTTGTAAAGTAAGCGTTGATTTTGATGCACCAACAGCCTCAGGTGCTTAAAACTCTGTGGCACATCGGAAGTTCGTTCTACCTGAACATACGCTTTTTCTACGTCCATACTAAGCTTTAAAATAACACCCTCTTTATTGGCAGGCATTATTGGGGTTACCCCCTTTTGTGCGTTTTCGTCTGTCCAGTTTAATTGATATTTTTCTCCGACAACGGGCTTTAATTTAAAAAAACCCATGCCATCATGTGCTATTTTTAAAGTATCTAACACTTTATTTTTATCATTGACTAAAAATCCTTTTATAAATACTGGTACACCAAAATTGTTAGTAGCTTTAAAAGCTACTTTACTATTTAGTCCATTTACTAATACGCCCCCTTCCGGAAATACATCTACCCTTGTTTTTGTAGCAGTATTTACTTTTGTTTTAGCTATAGAGCCATCATTAACTGGAATATTTTTTTCATAAAGGAATACGCTGTCGTCATTCAACATCCACCGCGTATAGGCTTTTAACCTAATAAAGTCACCTTTGTAACTGGCGGGCACTTCAAAACTTCCCTTAGCAGATGATTTCAATAAGGGAGTAACCGTTTGTTTTATATAATTGCCATTGGCATCATACCAATTAACATAAACATTCTTGCTTAAAGTAGTCCATTCTAATCCTGATAATACATAAAGCTTATAAAATATAGTTTCTCCTTTATTGTACATTGTTCTATCAAAATGAATATGCATTTTTTCGCGAGGGAATTGCTGTTCATAAATGTTCAAAACAGAATCATATATTTGAGCTTGAGCCTTTTTAATGAAAAAAGTCATTACTAACATTACACAAAAACTCAATACATTTTTTTTCATCTTTACTTAATTTTTTTCAGCTTATAATTTATTACTTCCCAAAGTTAGTTATTTGTATAGGATAGATGCTTAATAAAGCATGTTGATTTTTAAATAAGAATAATCGAGATGAAATTAAAATATATCTCCTAAAAACCCGCACAAAGACTAATGGCAAAATGAAAAAGAACTAGCTTCAAAACAATTAGTTCAAAAATGGGCAAACCAGAGACCCTCCCACCGGGGAAAGCTGGTAATGTGGCGAAAAGGGTATTTATGGTATTCTATAGTATTGATTTTCAGATAGTTAGTTTTTTATGTGTTAAAGTTTTTTTATTAATTTGGAAATAGTGTCGCAAATGCGTTACCTAAATCTTTAACTTTTTGAGATTATATGGTAAGTTATAGAAGAATATTTTAAGAAATGATTGAGAAAAATATTAAATTTAAGTACAACAAAAATAAAAAAATGAAAAAGTATCTAATGCTGTTTGTAGTGGTTTTATCTTTTACTGCCGCTTATTCTATGGACAAAGGAAAATGGACTGGATTTATTGGCGATGATGATTGTGGAAAAAAAGGTAATAATAAGGGTCATGCCGATTGCGCCAAAAGCTGTATCAAAGGTGGCGCTAAACCTGTTTTTGTAATTGGTGATAAAGTTTATAAAATTAGCAACCCTAAAAAAGTAGAAACTTTCATCGGCGATGAAGTAACTATTACTGGAACTCTTACGAACGATGTATTAGAAATCGAAACAATTAATAAATAAAATATGAATAAATTTTTCCTATCGCTGTTTTCTGTAGTTATTTACTTATCTGCTTGTAATAATCAAACCAATAACATTGGAAATACGAAATCGACTGTAAACTTGGATTCCTTAGCGTCTATTGCTGCTATTATAAAAGCCGATAATGCATGGGATAGTTTATCAGCTCTAAACTCTGCAGATGGTTGGTTAAGCTTTTATACTGATGATGCCATCATGATGCCGCCCGGCGAGAAAGTTTGTTTAGACAAAGCCTCTAGAGCCGTTTCTATAAAAAATATGTTTGCCATTCCTGGTGCAAATATGAGATTTCAGGCAACAAAAATTGAAGTGTCTAGTTCGGGGGAACTTGGTTACAGCGCTGGCGCGTATCAATTTAAATTTAAAGATGCAAGTGGAAAAGAAGCTCTTGAAACTGGAAAATTTTGTGAAACTTGGAAAAAACAATCCGACGGTTCATGGAAATGTGTTGCTGATATTTGGAATGCCGATCCAGCAAAATAATTCGAGATCAACTTTATTGATCACTACCTACTTTGAATATCACTAAAAAGGGACTTACGATTTAACGGAAGTCCCTTTTTTAATTAGAAGTTAAGTTTTAGTTCCCTAATTTTATTACAAACGTACTCAAGGATTGTTTCAAAATTGAATAGCTCAATTGATGATCCTTCACCATACTAGCCTCTATTTTTTTACAATCCTCTGAAGGGGAAGTGCGGTATAATACTGGAGTAAAAGCGGATTGAGTAAACTTACTCAAGTCAATTTTAATAGGCTTATCGGTGTCAGAGGTATTAAGCAATGCAATCACTAGTTCATTCTTCAAAGGATCTAAAGCCGCCAAAACTTGATCATTCCCAGTTTCAATCACAGTATAGCCACGCTTAAAAAATCTAGTAAGCTGCATTCTTACATAATAATTTTTTAAAATTTCATAAGTTTGGCCTTTAAAATCGCACATCAACAAGCCCCACTCTTTATTCCCTTCTTCCATTAATTGCCAGTCTATCCAAGCAGAAGGTTTCATATAACGCATGTCATTAAAAATCTTTTGAGTAAATAAAAGACTGCTTTGTAATGCAATACCACCATCAGGACCTGACTCTGAAACCCAAAGTGGTTTTCCAATTTCAGCTACCAATTTAGCTACATTTACTCTTTCCTCATTTGATCCAGAATAGGTATGGGTATTTAAATTAATGACTTTGTCAAAAACTTTTCCATCCAATTTGTAAGCGTTCATTACAGTCAAAAACTGTTTTAGATCTGTTTCATCTGAAACAGCCAATTGTGTAGGAAGATTTGATTTTTTTAGAACCGGGTATAAAGTATTGATAAGATTTATTTGAGATTGTGGATCAAAATGACAACCTTCTTGCGACCCCAGGTAATACCAATATTGTGAATAGGATTCATTAAATGGTTCTAAAGTTCTAAATTTTACACCATAAGTATCATAATAGTGTTTACAAACGTCTACTAAATAATTAGAAAAAGCTAAGTAGTTTTTAGGATCTAAGTTTTCTTTGGTGTTTCTGTCCGCCCCTGCACCGCCTGAGCAACCACTAATGGTCATCCAATAGGGAGGAGAATTTGAAAAGGCTTCAAAAATGGCATCGGAACGTTTGTCTTTTATTTTTAATAGAATATTTCTTTGCGCTTTGTCGGCATCCCAATTGTATGGTGCAGTTGCAGAATCCTTAAAGCCTTCCATTTCAGCACGCTTCCCCTTTCCGCTAGCCATATGCCCATTGGCATGTGCAGGATCATCTCCCCCTCCAATATTGTAACGGAAGATGTTCATATTCAATTTATCCGGATTGGTAAATAAATCTATAATCGTATTCACTTTTGTTTGATCCCAGGCGCCCACTTGGCCAGTCCACCAGCATAAGGAACTTCCCCATCCTTCTATAGTTTGATAAGTTTTACTTGGATCTATAGTAACTACTTGCTCAGAAGGATTTGCCTCCGTTTGTTTTGTGGTACAATAAATAGCGGATGCTAGAATAAGGGTTAAAATAAGTGCTCTTTTCATTAAAAAAATTTAAAGTGTTTCGATAGTTATATAATTGGTCTTGTTATTTATAAACAAGATTTACTGTACTTGAAAAATACAAAATCAATAGAGAAGTAACAATTTAATCTAAGTACTTGACTTTCATTAAAGAAGCGAAAAAAATCTACTTAAATATTGATTAATGCTTAATCCAAATCAACATATTAATCTATTGATTTACAATTGTTTAGAAAATAATTAAATGGAATAACAACAAGATTTTAACATAAATGATTGAGTGGTAGACGTTGGAGAAATCTAATTGTTCGCAATAAATATTATACCAGTTCTAATATAAATGATAGAATTGAATTTATATACAATAATAGGCCTACCTTATATAAGTAAATATTATAATCTATGGCAATAATAAAGCAATAGTAATTACGATTTACCATTTCTGTATTTTGGAACCCGATTATTCGAAATCCAATCAAGTGGAAGAAATTGTTAATGTAGTGGAAGAGAATATTGTTCAGACATCTCGAATTTTTCAAAAAAGAAATCAACCTTGTATTATGAAAAAAATTATAATCATCTATTTAGCTATGCTTTTTATCGCCTGTTCGCCTTACAAAAAGATAATAGTAAGTATGAGTGAAATGCAAACTAAAAATTGGCTAGATAAGTCCGAAGACGAAGTTGTAATGAAATTAGGCCCATTTAAGAACAAAACTATTGTAGAAAATGGCTATAAATTATTTTTTGATTACAGCACCTATCGAGTCCCTGTAAACATTTCTTCCTCCTATAGCTATACCGCAAATGTTCCAAATTATAATATGGTAAATAATAAAGGAAGGTTAGTGTCTACCAGTAATTCTTTTGCTTCTACTCCAATTAGAACCAATGCCAGCCCATTACTTGAAATTGTTAAAGAAAGGACCCTGTATTTCTTTTTTGATAAAGATAGAAAAGTCAGCTACGTTCTTGCCAGTGGCTACCCAGATTCTATTCGCTATGAGCTTCGAAAGTAATAAAAAATTACAATAAAAAAGGCCCCGAATACTGAGGGCCTTTTTTACGAATAAGCTGTAACTGTATTATCTAAAAAGTAAAATCAGGTAAGTCTATTTTAATGCCGCCCTGCATGGCCGATTCATGCGCAAGAATTCCTACACAAGTAATATTAGCGGATTGTTTAGCATTAGGGAAAGGTGCTCTATTTTCATTTAATGCATTTAAGAACTCGTTCACTAAATGTGGATGAGAACCACCATGACCCGAACCTTGAATAAAAGATAAATGTTGATTGCTATCCTCGTCATACACACCCTTAGTGGTAAAGGATTGAATTTCTTTAGGCAATAAATGAGCATAGTCGGGAACACTTATTCGTTCGGGCGTTTCACCAACATGTATAACGGGTTGTTCATGCTCCACTTGAGCCCACTCAAAACTTTTTTTAGACCCATACACATCAAAGCTTTCTCTATATTGTCGAGCGGTGTTAAAAAGAGAGCGCGTCACTTCCCCAGCAATATCAGAATTTCTAAATTGTATATGACAGCTTTCAACAGCAAATGGGGAATTGTATTTTGAAATTAAATTTTCATCAATTCGACCAGATCCCACACAGGAAACAGAGCTGGCTTCCTTCCCAATTAAGCCAACAATAGGACCCACGCAATGGGTGGCATAATGCATTGGAGGCAAGCCTTCCCAATAGCCTGGCCATCCTGCCATTTCTTGTTGATGGGAAGCACGGATAAATTGTATTTTTCCTAAGTCTCCTTTAGTAAATAATTCTTTTACAAATAAATATTCACGACTAAACACCACCGTCTCCATCATCATATAGGTTTTACCGCTTTTTTGAGCAGCTTCCACAATTAACCTACACTCTTCCACCGTAGTAGCCATTGGAACTGTACATGCCACATGCTTTCCGGCATTCAAGGCTTTAATAGTTTGTTCGGCATGACTTTGAATGGGTGTATTGATGTGCACTGCGTCGATAGCAGGGTCTTTTAATAGTTCATCGTAATCTGAAAATCTTTTTTCAATATTAAATGCATCTCCAATGGCATTTAGTTTAGCTTGATCTCTTTGGCATATAGCATACATATTAGCCAATGGATGTCTTTGATAAATAGGAATAAATTCAGCTCCAAAGCCTAATCCTACAATAGCGATATTCATTTTTTTCATACTTTTTATTTAAATGTTTTTTTCATAAAATCCAATCCTTGTTGTGCAAATATTTCTTGGCTTTCTGCTAGTGGTTTCCAAATACAAACTGCTTCAGCTAACTGTTGATTCATGGGCGTAAAACTTTCTAAACTAATCATCCCTTGATAATTTATTTTATTTAGCCCATTTACATAATCGTTCCAAGGCGTTATTCCTGTTCCCGGTATTCCTCTGTGATTTTCGGAAATTTGCATATGAATTAAGTTATTACCCGCTTGCAAGATGGCATCCATCGGATTTTTTTCTTCAATATTCATATGAAAACTATCTAAACTAATTTTTGCCGCTGGATGATTAATGTCTTTAACCAGTTGACAAACATCTGCTGATGTATTTACTAAATCAGTTTCAAAACGGTTAATGGGCTCTATCGCCAATTGGCAATGATGTTGTGCTGCCATCTCACATGCAATGCGCACATTTTTTACTGCCAAATTCCACTCATTTTTTCTATCTACAGCAGATAACATTCTACGCTTGCCCACTGCCGAATACATAGGACCAGCCAAAAAACTGGTATCCCATTGATTGCACAATTTTAAACAGGCTTCAATATAATCGAAGCACTCTTGATGAATGGCTGGGTCATTGCTTGTTAAATCTCTTGAAGGACCAAAAGCACCACAAACAATCGCTTTTAAATTGTACTTGCGTAAAGCAGCTGCTACTTTTTCGGCGTCTATTTGCTGGGGGTCTTCCACTGCAATTTCTATTGCATCATAACCCAATTGTGCCACTTTTTCAAAAATAGGTTCAATACTTTGTGTTGTAAATGGCGAAACAAACAGCCAACTACTTACACTTAATCTATATTTTGCTGACATGAAATATTATTTAGCAACCACTTTCATGACACCACTCATATTACGCCAATGACCAGGAAATGAACATATATAAGGAAAGTCTCCAACATTATCTGGTACATTAATAACCATTGTATATGTTTTTTGTGGGTTCACTAATGGCGTAGAATATAATACTTCCCCCATCTTAGGAACATAATTCAATTCAGCACCATTGGGATCCATTGCTAATTTGTCTGCAGCGGCGCCCACCCTCTCCTTTGAACCTGGTCTTAAAATTAATAAGTTATGTTGCATGTAATCGATGTTTATAAAATTTATTTTCACCGTGGTGCCTGCTTTTACAGTAAACTCGGTTACATCGTATTTCATTTCGTTTTTAATTACTGAAATATTAATTGTTTGATCAATAATGGTAGCAACAGCATTTTTTTCTTTGCTCATTTTTATATGTGTCCCTCTTGCCGATCTTAAAGCCATATTAATCCACTTATCGTCTGCATTTTCTTTCACTTTTAACATCTTATTTAAAATGGCATAAGCTTCTGCAGATGGTTTCATATCAGCAATTGCAATGACTGCTGCTAAACGCACTCTATAATCTACATCTTCGAATACTTTTGCATTTTGATAGGCCTGTAATGCAGTTGGTAAACTCTTGATGACTTCCACTGCTGCCTTGCGAACACCACCTGACGGATTACTTAATGCTTTTGTTGCAGCCGCAATAGCACTTGCATTATTTTTCAATAAGCCTAACCCATGTAAAGTCCATAAAGCATGAATAGCAGAAGCATTAACGCCTGCCGCATCAACAGTACTTGTGTTGATTATTTTAATTAATTCTGGTGCAACCGATAGATCTTTATTTTCAACCAATAATCTCTGAGCAGTGGTTCTCCAAAACATATTATTATTGGATAAAGCTTTTAATAATCCAGCTTTATCATTTTTATTCAAACTAATGGGTGCATTCACAGGGCCATCCTTATACACTAAGCGATAAATACGACCTCGCTCATGATCTCTTAGCGGGTTGATATGTGCATTACCTTTACCATTGTCAAAACCTTTAGGTGTTGGATTGTGTTGGATAATGAAATCATACCAATCCGTAATCCATACATTACCATCAGGACCTACTTCTGATTGAATAGGACCAAACCACTCATCGGCACTAGCCACTAAATTCCAACCATCGCCTTTTTCTTTAAATCCAGAACCTACTTGCTCAATATAATTTTTATGTATCAATCTTCCTGTAGGCTCAGTGACCATAGCTACTTTATTCCAAAAATCAGATGGATAATTTCTAGCGGTGTAAATACTTTGTCCAGCTGCTGCTGTAAAACCATCAAATACATCTACCTGTCTTAAATTTTTAGTAACCACATGCATTCCATAATGGGCATCAATTTTTTCAGTCCCCGATTTTTCAGGGTATACCTTTTTTAAGACTCTCTTTGGAATGCCAAAAAATACACTGTGCGTATTGTTGGCAGTAGAAGCAAAAACATCAAATTCCTCAGAAAAGCCTAGTCCCCAAGTATTGTTGGTAGTACCCCCAAGGAATTCTATATCATTTACTTTTTTAGTATTGGGCTTGAAGCTATAGATACCCATACTAAAAGTAGTAGTATCTTTTCCTTTGACATTTAAATATCCAGAATAACCTACGGTGCCCCAAATTTTATTGTCTAATCCATATCTTAAATTCGAAGGTCCAGCATGGGTATCAGTAATACCCCAACCTGTTAAGATAGTATCTTTGATATCTGCTTTGTCATCGCCATTGATATCTTTCAAAAATAAAAAGTAAGGCATTTGTGCTACAACAACGCCGCCATCTGAAAAAGTGAAACTAGTAGGAATATTTAATTTATCTGCAAAAACAGTTGACTTGTCTGCTTTTCCATCATTGTCTGTATCTTCTAAAATAACAATTTTATCTTGTCCTCCTTCTTTGTTTTCTCTCACTTCATTTGGATAATCAATTGTTTCAATAGCCCATAAACGGCCTTTCTCATCCCAATTAATATAGATAGGATTGATGATCATTGGTTCAGAAGCAAAAAGTTTTAAATCAAAACCTACAGGCACTTGAATAAGCGATTGAGATTCTATAGGATTTAAAGCCCCTTGATATTGAGGAGCAGGATTTCGCTTTTCATAATTAGGAATGATCGCATCCGTATAAGTTGGCTCCGCAATTTTAAATGCTTTCAAGTTGGCTAAAGCTTGGTCATTAACAGCCCATAAAATTCCATTCTCCACCAATTGCAAAAATTGAGGATTCTTCAAAGTAATTTCATCATGACCATAAGCAGTATAAAATACTCTTCCTTTTCCTATATTTTGTGTCCATGTATAAGGTTCGTTTCTATCCCCTTCCTTGCGCTCAGTAATCACGTTAATATTAGGACTTAAAAGGGTATGAATATAAGTTTCATCTTTAGTATAAAAGGGAAGTACATTTTTCAATAACGGGTTAGTGTTATCTTTAAAAATAGAAGGGAAAGAATCAATTCCATGTTTTTGAAATTGACCTCCAATCATTTCCACCACTTCAGGTGAATTTCTAAAACAATAAGAACCGCAATGTAATGGTATAAAACCTTTTCCATTTTTTACAAAATCCAACAAAGCAGTTGCATGATCCTTACTAATGGTATCGTAGTTGGCATAAAGAATTAAGCCGTCATAAGGCTTCAACGTTTTTTCATTTAAATCATTTATATTGGTGGTATAAGTGATATTAATTCCTTTCTTAAAGTATTGCTTTGACAATATATTAGCCAGCACTTCAGAATTATGATGCTTACTTGTGTGTCCTAAAAATAATAGCTCAAGTCGTTTAGGCGATTGGGCAAACAACTGGGCAGCAATTACAAGAAACGTAAAAAGAGAAACAATTTTTTTTAAAGACCAATTCATAGGATTTATTTTTAAAAAGATTTACCAATTAAAGTATTCAAATATTTTGAGCATTAAATATATTGAAAATTGTCTAGCTAAAGTGCAAAAAACATACTCCTTTAAAAAAAATAAAGGGAATCGGCCCTTAACCCATCTTACTGATTTTCAATAGATTTGAGGTCTGGGCAAAGTTTTTTGGACTCATATTTTAAAATGGTCTCATTTAACTTCTTTCTCAAATTTAAAAGTGTTTTGGAATATTTGGGCAGCTGCGCAAGATTATGCTTTTCCAGAGGATCATTCTTTAAGTTATAAAGTTCTTCCGGTGCTTTAATATACTTGTAATGAAAATACTTCCAATCGTTAGTGCGAATTCCTTCGCTTGCAGGAATAGCTGGCAATTTCCATAAATGTTCTATTAAGATAGAACTTCTGCTAGCAGCAATATTTCCATTTTTTACAAAAGGCATCAGATTGATTCCTTGATAATGTTTTGGCGCTTTTATGCCCGCTAATCCCAAAATGGTACTACTAATATCAATATTAAGCGCCATCGCATCAATGGTGGCTGGCCGAGAAATTCTTGGATCGTAAATGATTAAGGGCACTCTAATAGAAGCATCATACATCAACCATTTATCAGCAAGTTGACGATCTCCTAAGAAATAGCCATTATCGCTCATTACAATGATAATGGTATTGCCCTCTATACCCTTCTCTTTTATTTGTTTTCTGATAAGTCCAATTTCCTCATCAATTTCTGTGATCATACGATAATATCCCTTTACCATATTTTGATATTTCACAGGATTGTCAAATCTCCACTTCCATCTAGCTCTATTAAAACCTTCTCTTACTTCTTTAGGCAATCGGTTAAAATAAGTTGAGTCCCCTAAAATTGGAGCAGGTATAGTAATATCCTCGTAAAGACTATCTGATTTTTCTTGCCAAAAATATTGTTCTAATGATTCATCATGACCATGAGGCGCACTAAAAGATATTGAAAGACAAAAAGGTTGATCTGATGGTGCAGTTTTTATAAATTCCAAAGCTTGATAGCCTGAATACCTAGTAAGATGCACACTATCATTTCCAATTTTTTTATAAAAATAACCGGCCTTATTGGGCGACTCCCCCCGATCATAAAAATCGCTCTTATTAAAATATTGACTGGGTGTATCCATGGCGACCCCTAATTTTCCAAAAAAACCAACATAATACCCATTGTCTTTTAATATTTTAGGGTACATGATTTCGGCATAGGGATGCTGGAGTTTGGGTTTTTGAAAAGTGTAACCATGAGTGCGTTCATACAAGCCCGTTAATATAGAAGCCCTACTAGCAGCACATATGGGAGTAGTAGAAAATGCATTTTTAAAATAAGTTCCAGCTTTAGCCAATGCATCCATTTGCGGCGTAATAATGATATTATTGCCAGCCATACCTAATGCATTCCAACGTTGATCATCGGTAAGTATAAAAATAATATTCGGCCTATTATTTTGGGCAAATACAAGTCCAGGCATAAAACAAAAAATATACGCCCAGAACAATTGCTTTGAAAAGTTCATAAAAAAATTAGTTTCTTCCTAGATATAAAATAGGATTCAGTGGGGTATCCACTGTTTCACCAATGATCGCACCTGGGCACCAAGTTTCCCAATCGTTTTGTTGATTTTTATTTTCAGGCGCTTTTAATTTCATATCCTTGTCCATATAAATAACGGTCATTACTTTGCGCATTTCATTGCTTTTATTGGGACCAGCTCTGTGGTACAACCACCCCTTATGAAAGCTTACCTCTCCTAAATCAAAGGGCTCTATTACATGCGAAAATCCTTTCGTTTTTAAAGCGTTTTCTAAAAATTGTTGGCTCTCATCGCTAATCTCTTTATCCCGGCCATCTATCAATTGATCACTACCAGCACTGTATTCCAATGGGCCCCATGCTAATGGAGTGCTTTGTAATGGAATCCAAGCAGTCACAGTTTTATCGGAAGCCAATGGCCAATAATATTGATCGGCATGCCAAGGAGTATGCCCTCCACTTGGTTCTTTATACAAAGCTTGATCATGATAAAGCCGAACCCCTTCTACCTCCATTAACTCAGTCGCTATCTTAGCTAATTTTTTCCCAAATACAATTTCTTTTACTGTATCAGAATTTTTCCAAATATTCATTATCTGTAAAAATGCCTTACCGTAAGTATCTCTTTGCTCCATGGAAAGCACTTGTTTATTAAGTGCATTTACTTCGTTGGTGATTACCAAATTTAAAAAGTCAATTTCTTCTTTATTAAATACATTTTTTAATTTAATGAAACCATTGTTTCTATAAAAATTAATGTCTTTTTCGGAAAGAGAGTAACTCTCGTTCATCCATTTGGCTATAGATTCAGGTACTTTATTCATATCCGCTAATTTATTGGTAGCTAAATTTAATAAAAATATATATTAAATACAACCTATTTCGTCAACTATTTAATCAAAAAGCTTATTAAAATAAACTAATTTCAATATTCAAGATAAAATGCAGCGTGAGCAGCCATAAAGCTATTTCTCTAATTGAAATTATATATGATATTATTTGATACAGAAAGATATATAGTGAGGCGTTTTACGATGGCTGATGAACAAGATTTTTTTCTTATCAATGGCCATCCAGAAGTGATGAAGTTTATTCGTCCGGTAAAAAGTAAAGAAGCGTGTGCAATATTCTTAACTGAGAATATTCAACTCTATCATGACGATTCTATTATTGGCAGGTATATGGTCATAGAAAAAAAATCAAGTTTACTGGTTGGCACTTTTTCATTTTTATTCCTTTCGGATAATTTAAATTATCATATTGGTTTTGGATTACTTCCTGCCTTTTGGGGTCAAGGGATAGCACAGGAATTAGTTCAAAAAGGGATCACCTATTTTTTTGAAAACGTTTCAAAAGATGAGCTATTTGCCATTACCGATCCTGCCAATAAAGCTTCAAAAAAAGTTTTGCTAAAAACTGGTTTCCTTAGCTCCAAAAATAAACTTGAAAAAGAGCGCTTACTTGACTTGTTTGTAATAAGAAAAGAGGTGGCTTAAGCTTAATCATATGCTATAAGGCATTGGATTAGATAGTAGCTAGCCAATACGCTGTAAATAAGGCCCAAATTCAAAGAAAATTTGAAATCCTAATAAAAAATAGTTTTATCTTCCAATACCAAATTTTGGACTTCATTCAAATAATTTAAAAATAAAAGACTCAAAATGATTGTATTCAAAAGAGGCATACTTTGTGCATGCCTGTTAACAGCCAATGCTTTATGCGTTTCGGCACAAAATCTTCAGGGAGCAAGTATTTCCCTAAATAATTTAGATGCCTTTAGAGCATCGGGCACCAACTGGTCAATCGGATCTGATGCGATTGCCAATCCCAATGTAAAAGGTGACATGAAAGCGATTGCAGGAACTGGCGTCTTGGTAGACGTCCTCAATCCAAAAGACAATAAAGACTTAATCACCAAAGAAGAGTTTGGAGATATTGAATTAGAGCTAGATTTTATGATGGCGAAAGAATCCAACTCTGGTGTGTATATCCAAGGTCGTTATGAGGTACAATTATTTGATAGCTGGACCAAACTGCATCCTGAATTTTCTGATTGCGGTGGAATTTATCAACGCTGGGATGATACACGTGGTAAAGGAAATGAAGGTTATCAAGGAATTGCACCACTCAATAATGCAGCAAGAACACCCGGTTTATGGCAACATCTTAAAATAAAATTTCAAGCACCTCAATTCAATGCTGCTGGAGTAAAAATTAGAAATGCCCTTTTTCAAGAAGTGTATTTAAACGGCGTACTTGTACAATTGCAACAAGAAGTTACAGGACCAACTCGGTCTTCTACTTTTGAAAATGAGCAAGCAATGGGTCCACTTATGTTTCAAGGCGATCATGGTAATGTGGCATTCCGTAACATTCAGTATAAACCATTGAAACCATTCATCGAAGTAGAGGTTAAGAAAAGAAGAACTATAGAAAATTCAATATTCGTAAAGGCAGATGGTAAACCCTACCTACTTAGAAGTTTTATCAATTATGGAGATAAAAAACTGACGCATGTAATTTCAGGTGGCTATCCTAATCTTTTAAATTTTTCTTACGACCTTAAACAAGGCGCCCTCTTACAAGTTTGGAGAGGAGACTTTATGGATGTTACCCAGATGTGGTTTGAGCGAGGCGAACCCCAGCTAGCAAAGCCTTTGGGAAGCGTGATCCTGCTTACTGGCGCTCCTTCAATTGCGGTGCTGAATGATCCTGCAACCGCCTGGCCTGATTCCATTCCATTTGATGATTTTGGAAACAAGGGATATGCACTCGATAAAAACCGTTTCCCAAGTTTTGAATATGAATACAAAGGCATCAAAGCCATAGATAAAATATCGGCGCCCACAGCCAATTCCATAGTTCGTGAAATAAATGTTTCCAATGCCCCTGAAAATTTATATGTAAGAATTGCATTAGGAAAAAATATAGAAAAAATTGGAATGGGTCATTATAGTGTAGATGATAAATCTTATTATTTGACACTTGATGATGCTAATAAACCTTTGATTCGTGAAACTGCTCACGGAAAAGAAATGTTAGTGCCTATGGCCAAGGGCTCAAATTCACTAACCTATTCTATTCAATTTTAAAACCATTGCTTTCTCATCGGAGTGCAAAATATTTTAACACCGTAATCTTTGAATAATGACAATCAATAAAAAATTTATAGTTCTAAGTCTTTCCTTGTTGAGTTTGCTTACAGGCATTTTTCAACCTCAAACCCTTCAAGCTCAGGTTAAAAAAGACACGACTACTCGTATCCAAAAAGAAGAAGATTTCTTTACCATCAAAACATTACAGATCCCATCGGATGTGATTCTTGAAGTAGGTGGTATGGCCTTTATGTCCAATGATCAGCTAGCAGTTTCCACACGTCGTGGAGAGGTTTGGATCATATCTAACCCTTATATGAAGAATGGTCAACCACCCGCATATCGTTTATTCGCTCAAGGAATGCATGAAGTACTTGGACTAAATTATATCAATGGCGACCTATACCTAACTCAACGTGCCGAACTTACACGCTTACGTGATTTAGATGGAGATGGTATTGCAGACGAATATAAAACTGTTTATTCATGGCCACTCTCCGGAAATTATCATGAATATGCCTATGGCCCAGTATTGGATAAAAACGGCGACATGGCTGTAAATTTAAACGTGGGCTGGATTGGATTTGGCGCTAGTTTGTCCAAGTGGCATGGCTGGACAATCAAAATCAAACCTGATGGAACCATGAAACCATTTTTAACCGGACTTCGATCTCCTGCTGGATTTGCATTGAATGATCAAGGGGATATGTTTTATGCAGAAAACCAAGGCGACTGGGTGGGATCAGGAAGTATTACAGAAATGCAAGAAGGAGATTTTATGGGCAACACGGCTGGACTAAGATGGGCTGCAGAACCAGGAAGTCCAGTAAAACTAAGGGTAAGTGATATTCCAGATAATCATGAACCCAAATACGAAGTAGCTAAAAGAGTTCCAGGACTTAGATCTCCATCGGTATGGTTTCCGCATACCATACTTGGGATTTCAACATCCGGTATATTAAGTTATGAAGACAAAGGCATTTCCACCCCTTATCAAGGTAAGATGGGGCCTTTCTATGGCCAACTATTTGTTGGTGATCAAGGTCAAAGTAAATTAATGCGCGTTTATCTTGAAAAAGTAAAAGGCGTCTATCAAGGAATGGTATGGCCTTTCCGTGAAGGATTTTCTTCTGGTATTCTAAGAATGAACTGGGGTTCGGATGGAAGTATGTTTGTAGGGATGACCTCTCGTGGTTGGAGCTCTACAGGACCTGGTCTTTATGGATTACAAAAATTAGAATGGAATGGAAAAGTTCCTTTTGAAATGAGAACGGTGCAAGCAAGACCTGATGGATTTGAAATTGAATTTACAGAAGCAGTAGACGAAGCTACTGTCAAAAATCCTGCCTCATGGGCATTGTCTAGTTTCACTTACCAATATCATCATCAATATGGAAGTCCTGTTATTAACCTAGGTGCTTGTCCTATCAAAGCCATCGAAGTATCTGCAGACCATTTAAAAGTAAGACTGGTTATAGATAGTATGAGATTGGGTTACATTCATGAAATAAAAGCAGCAGGCGTTAGATCTTCCACTCAATATGCATTGCTTCATAATTATGGATATTTTACACTTAATAATTTTCCTGATGGAGAAAACTTAGTAATTAACGCTGATAACAAAGTATCGCTTCCTCCTACTATGGACCATCAGCACATGATGATGGAAGCATCAAAAACTAAATCTTCCAAAGACAATCAAGAAGCAAAAAAAGTAAAACCAAGTATTAAACATCAGACAAAACAACCTGCTAGTTGGACCAAAGGCCCAGATCAAGTTTTTGAAATTGGTACAAAACCAGGACTTAAATTTGATCAAGAAGCACTAAGCGTAAAAGCTGGATCAAAAGTAAAACTCATCTTCAGGAACAATGACGATATGCTGCACAACTTGGTAATCTCGCTTCCTGGCACAGCCGATAAAGTTGGACAGCAATCATTAGCCTTGGGGCTTAATGCAGAAAAGTTTAATTATATACCCAACAGTGCGGATATATTATACCATACAGTGCTATTACATCCAAAGGAATCAGATACCATTTACTTTGTAGCTCCAGAAAAACCAGGTGATTATGTTTATATCTGTACATATCCAGGGCACTATGTAGTCATGAGAGGCATCTTAAAAGTTTTTTAGTAGTCTAACAATTAATTTATACAATACCTAATTATGAAATTTATTTTACCTTTTTTATTATTAAGCACCCTTACGGTTGTTGGACAAAAGTCAAGCAAAGAAACTTGGGAAAGCATGTTCAATGGTAAAGATTTAACAGGGTGGACACCTAAAATTAGGTATGCCGTATCTGGAGACAATGTCAAAAATACTTTCAGGGTGGTGGATGGCAAACTAGTAGTTAGCTATGATGAGTACAATACTTTTAATGAACAATTTGGCCATTTATTTTATAATAAAAAATTCAGTTACTACCGAATCAAATTACAATACAGATTCATAGGTGATCAAGCAAAAGAGGGTCCAGGATGGGCCTATCGAAATAGTGGAATTATGATACATGGACAATCTCCTGAAACTATGGGAAAAGATCAGGATTTTCCTATTTCCATTGAAGTGCAATTACTTGGTGGAAATGGAAAAGACAAGCGTACTACTTGTAATTTATGTACACCTGGAACCAATGTTGAAATGAAAGGGAAATTATTTAAACCTCATTGTATTAATTCAAATTCTGAGACCTATCATGGAGATCAGTGGGTTACTGCCGAAGTAATTGTTTTAGGAGATTCTATTGTACAACATTTTGCAAATAATAAAATGGTTCTATCCTACGAAAAGCCACAAATTGGCGGAGGTAATGTAAGCGGACAAGATATTATTTATGGCAGCGAAGGCCAATTATTAACTGAAGGATCTATATCCTTACAAAGTGAAAGCCACCCAGTTGAATTTAAAAGTATTGAGATTTTAAATTTGGAGGGTTGTATGGATCCTGCTGCTAGCAATTACAAGACTTACTATATAAAATCAAAGCCAAGCGATTGTCAATTTTCAAAAAAATAAACTAAAATCAAAATTTAGAATTTAGATAATATTTTTATTAATTGACTGCTAATAAGTTCGTTCCCTTTATCTGATGGATGTAACCCATCGTAAGTCATATTTACTGCTTCCACTGGATAAGGATATTCATCTTTTTCAGCATCGAAAGGAATTGTGGTAAAGTCAGGGTAAGGAAAATTTTTATACTGCCCTGTAGCTGGATCTTTTAGACGCTTAAAATTCACAAGCTGTTGATGATCCATTCCTTTTTCGTGATACAAATCAACCACCGAAAAATGCTCGTATTTTGCAATGGCCAATACGGCATCCGCAAACTTTTCTAACAGTTGGCCATTTTTATCTTTGTAAGATCCATAAGCATTGTTTTTAAAATTGCTGAAGTATACAAAATCTACCCGCTGCATTGGCGTAATTAAAATAATTTTCGCGTCGGCATTTAAACTGCGCAATTTATTTACAATGGTTCTAAAGGCACCCTGCACAGTTGAATTTCCAGTATTATTTTCATAATCACTAAAGTTACCGAGTGGCTTACCACCCCACCAATCATTGGTTCCTAAAAAAACAGAATACACATCTGCTTTTGCCAAACCAAGTTGATCAATTTGAGTAGCAATTTGAACAGCCGTCCAGCCATTGTGGCCTTGATTGGTATAATGAATATTGGGCAATTTTTCCACCACCCGAGTCATATAACCCTTCGTAACGCGATTACCTGTTTCATCGGCATGTTCATTCAAATAAGTAATGGAATCGCCAATGGCTATCCAGGAAATTTCTTTGGGTGTAAAAGAAAATTGAAACACAATAAAAGTGGCGAGTAATAATGTCTTTTTCATTTAGCCTTTATTTAATTTTGTAAATTATATTAATACCCAGTTGGTCATATTGATATCTTAATGCATTTGTAAGTTCTCATAATATTTTTAGAAACCATCAAATAAACAGTATATTTAATATAATAAATTAATTGTATGAAAAAAATAACACTTGCCTTCTCGCTAATAATGAGCATTGCATTTTGTTCACCATCATTGTGGGCTCAAAATACCTTAAAAGACTCATTATCAATTCCTTTAGAGGAAAAATCGGTTACTAAACATGTAGTTACAATTGATGGTAAAACAATCAATTATACCGCAACAGCTGGTGCCCTAATTTTAAGAAATGACCAAGATGAACCCATTGCTTTTTATGGCTATACGGCCTATACAAAAGATGGACAATCTGAAATGGACAAAAGGCCTATATCCTTTTCCTATAATGGAGGCCCTGGATCCTCTTCCATGTGGTTGCACATGGGAGCGATGGGACCAAAAAGAGTGGTGGTAAATGATCCTTATGACAATCGTCCTGCACCTTATAAATTAGAAGACAACCAATTTTCAATATTAGATGTAAGCGATGTTGTTATGATTGATCCTGTAGGTACTGGTATCAGTAAAGCCGTTGGAAAATCTGCTAATAAAGA
>CANHLZ010000012.1 GCA_947461595.1 Bacteroidota bacterium
GCTTCTGCAATAACATGAATGGCTACCGTTGTTTTACCAGAAGACTCTGGTCCATATATTTCTACAATTCTACCTTTGGGTAACCCGCCAATTCCAAGAGCGGTATCTAATCCAATGGATCCTGTTGATATTACTTCTTGAGGCTCTTGACTTCTTTCATTCATCATCATCACACTTCCCTTACCATAATCTTTGTCAATTTTGTCAATGGTTAATTTTAATGCTTTTAGTTTTTCTACGTTTGGGTTACTCATGGTTAGTCGTTTTATGTTTTCTTTAATATTTATGTGAAGGTAGGGATAAATTGTTAATAAACTAAAATATTTAGTATTTTTTTACTAATTTGATTAGTTTTTTACTAATAATCTATTAAGTAATTGATTTTCAATTACTTAAAAATATACTAGCTATTCAAAATAAGTTAGCAATTCCCCTTTTTTGATAAACGAAACTAAGCTTTTAGCTTTTCTGGTCCTTAGAGCTGCTTGATATATAGATCGCGGTATTCTACTTTCATCGTTGCCATTACATGAACTTGTAAACCTAATAGTCCTTTCATTTTACGCTTAACTATATCCTCATCAGTCACATCACTCATTAATACACCATTGATATAATGCTTCATGCGATTATTAATCACTATTATATGTATCTCATTCCAATCGCCTTCTTTGATATTTCTTTTTAAGGAATCTGAATTACCCACAGAACCTGTTATAGTAGGTTCCTTGTCTGTATTTAATAAAGCCATTTCGCCACGCTTGGCTAAAAATCCTCGACCACGTTCTTCATAATTTTGTCCAGTATACACATTACCTCCGTCAATATCCGCTTGATATCCTTTTAATGCATATTTAATGTCTGATAATTCTTCACTCCTATAATTTATTCCGCTATTTCCTTCGGGACTAATTTTATATTTTGCTTTAAACTCAAAATTAGCAGGAAGACCACCTCTCCAAATTAAAAAAGTATTTGTTTTAATAGGCGTTTTCGCTGTTACTTCCCCTACAAAACTATTGTCCTTAACTTTCCAAAAAGTAGTATCCGCCTCCCAACCCTTCATAGACTTGCCATCAAACATTTTAATAAACTGGCCTGCTTTTTGCGCCTCTGCTGTTAATACATTACTTAGAATAATTAAATTAAGGGCAAAACGGAAATACAATTTTTTGTTCATACAATTTTTAATTAATTTTTATCTACAATAAATTTATTTATAAGACCCCGCAATCTTTCCAACTACGCGTAGCAGCTGATTCCGCCACTGCTTGACAAACTTTTTGTGTATCTAATGCTTCTTTAAAAGTAGGAGAACATGGCGCGCCTGTTTCTATGCTCTTTAAAAAATCTGCCACTTGATGTACAAAAGAATGTTCATAGCCAATACTCAATCCAGGCACCCACCATTTGTCCATATAAGGATGATCTCCATCGGTAATATGAATGGTTCTCCATCCTTTTAATTTTGACTCATCTGCATTATCATAAAACTCAAGTTTATTTAAATCATGTAAGTCCCAACGTATGGATGCATTGGCACCATTAATTTCAAAAGTATATAAAGCTTTGTGGCCACGTGCGTATCTTGTAGATTCAAACAAACCCAATGAACCATTATTAAAATGACATAAAAAAGAACAAGCGTCATCAATTTTGACTTTTTCCACTTTTCCTGTTAATTGATGCATACGCTCTTTCACAAAAGTTTCTGTCATAGCAGAAACATCTTTGATACCGCCGTTTAACCACATCGCCGTATCAATACAATGAGATAATAAATCTCCCAATACGCCCGAGCCCGCTACTGCTGCATCCATACGCCATAATCCTTCTCCTCCTTGTGGTAAATTTTCATTGATGGTCCAATCTTGTAAAAAATTAGCACGGTAATGAAATATTTTTCCCAGCTTTCCAGAATCAATAATTTCTTTGGCCAATGTTACTGCTGGCAATCGACGATAATTATACCATACGGTATTTTTTACGCCCGCTTTTTCGATGGCGTCTACCATGCCTTTTGATTCTGCTAAGTCGCGTGCTAATGGTTTTTCACAAAGAATCATTTTTCCTGCTGCGGCTGCTGCAATAGCAATTTCAGCATGGGTATCATTGGGTGTACAAATATCTACAGCATCAATATCAGCACGTGCTATTAATTTTCTCCAATCGGTTTCAAAACTTTCATAACCCCATTGTTCCGCGAATGCTTTTGCTTTTGTTTCATTTCTAAAACAAACTGCTTTTAATACAGGGGTATAAGCAAGTTCAGGAAAAAAGTTAGGAACGCGACGATAACCATTCGAATGGGTGCGCCCCATAAAGCCACCCCCTATTAAACCGATATTAAGTATTTTTTTTGTTGACATATTTTTACAAATTAAATATTGAGTTTATATTATTTTATTCAGCTTCATACCAACCATGTTGATCACGCACTTTGATCATAGAAGCTAAAATATCATTCCATGTTTGTTGCTTGGTCATCACTTCATTAGGGAACATACAACCATCCCAACAAATATGTTTAAATGCTTTTGTTAACGCTCCCTCTTCGTTGCGTAACCAAAAACCAGCGTGCTTGGCAATATCTAATTTACCATTCGGATCCAACGCTTGACAATGACGTCCTGTTTTATCATGCGCACCTGTGCCATGCACCGTTCCATCATTTTGCGCCACATGAAAATCGAGTGTCCATGGACGTAATGCTTGCGTTAATTTTTTTAATCCCGCATCTAATGTTGCTTGATCATTCCAATCAAAATTTTCTGGTAAAATTCGATCCTTAGGACTATTGTATCCTAATAAATATAAAAGCGTGTGTGCCATGTCTGCTTGAAAACCTATATTAGGACGATTCACTGCTTCTAAGGTATCTATCATGGCGGACCAGCTGTGCATTCCGCCCCAACATATTTCTCCTTCGGCTGCTAATTTTTCACCATAATCTGCAGCTACATCACATGCTTCTCTAAAAGTTTCAGCTATTAATTTAGTATTGTTGATAGGGTCTGCACTCCAAGCCTCCGGCTTACTTGCCGAATCAATTCTAATAATTCCACTAGGACGAACTCCATATTCTTTTAATTTTTGTCCAAAGCGACATGCTCTTTTAACCATGTCCACAAATACCGCACGATCTTCTTTGGATCCCATAGCAGGTCCTCCCCAAATAGGCGCCACCAAGCTTCCAATATTTAAATTTAATTTGGTTACTTTTTCGGCTAATTTTTTTATGCCATCATCTGATTCATCAATATTAAAATGTGGCTCAAAAAGTCCAATGTCAATACCATCAAATTTTACGCCATCCACTTCGGCGTTGACGGTGAGTTCTAATAAAGTATCAAGTCCTATAGGAGGTTCTGAATCTGGGCCCTTTCCTACAATACCCGGCCATGTTGCGTTGTGTAATTTTGGATAATTGTTTTTCATATGGTTTCATTTAATTGTTTTTTAATAAAGGCCAATCCATTGGTAGCAATTTCCCAGGGTAAGGAATATTCTCTCCATACATTAATGCTATTTGCAAAATCAGGATCATTGCGCGAAAAAGCTTCAATAGTAAGCCATCCCTTATAATTAATTTCTTTGAGCGCTGAAAAAGTTTCACTCCATTGAACATGACCGTCACCCGGAGTACCGCGATCGTTTTCACTTATATGTACATGACCTAAATACGGCGCAATATTTTTGATGGCTTGTCCATTTTTTTTCTCTTCAATATTGGAATGATGCGTGTCATACATGGCTTTCACATTTGGATGATTGGCCATGCTAACTAATTTTTTTAATTGATCCATCGTGTTACATAAATAACATTCAAAACGATTGAGGGCTTCCAATGTTAAAGTAATTCCCGCTTGCGCTGCGTGCTCACCAGCCACATGAAGCAATTCAGCACAGTGGGCATACTCTGTTTCTTGTGGTGGTTTTTTTGTAAAAATACCATGGGCAGAATGAAAGGGCCCACATAATATAGTAGACTGCATAGCATGTGCTCGATCAATCCCCCACTTAATTCTGTCTAGCGCGCGTTGTCGTACTTGCGAAGAAGGATCCACTGGATTTTGTTCTTTATCTACTACAAATACACTTGTAGTTTCCAATCCAATACTGTTCGCATGGGCACCAAAGCGTTGATACGCTTTTTCATCAGGGGCACCAATAAAACACTCCACTCCATCATATCCGATTTTTTTTAATTCATCAATAATGGGAAATAAATCATCCGAAACCACCGCCGACCATACCAGCGTATTAAAACCAATTTTATTCATGAACTTATTTTATTTTATGGTAGAAGCAACAATCCCTCGATAAGGAACATTAATATTTATTTTACCCGCCCATTTTTTGGGGATTTCTTTTCCTGCCGCCCAGTGAATTCCATTTATAATTAAATGTTGAAATGACTCTTGATTAAAATCATCTGGGTGTCCCAATGTGGTAAAGAATATTTTTGCACCAAAGCTATTTTTACCCGTCCATACCACAGGATTATCATAAGCAGAAGCAGGTGATGGATTAATAGGGTGACCCATTAATAAAGCTACTGATCCTTTTATAGGATAACTAGGCAAGACCTGATACAACCAAGACCTTGCATGAAAATTATTTTCCACGCCCGTTAAAATTGGATTTTTTGCTTCTGTGCTAATTATACTTACATCGGTAGAAGATTCATGTCCATAATGCGTATGATTGGCTACACCGCCCCAACCTGGAGGCGCATTAAATGCAAACTCGCCAAAAGCATTCCATTTTTCTAAAGGATGACCTTTAGGATAATTAAATCCATGCGTTGTCGTACGAAAGCCCACCAAAGGTTTTCCAGATTTTAAATACGCTTCAATGTATTGAATTTGTTCTGCTGGAAGCCTGCGCCAACGTAGAAAAAAAACAGCAATATCCGCCTCTTTTAAGGCTTCTAAACCTGGAATATTTTCTTCTGAATTTTGATCAGGTGCGGCTTTTAATACCTTTGTGCTAAAGCCATAATTTTTTTCTAACTCGGCTGCAATAATAGGTAGCGTTGATTCTCCGCCATATTCATGATCGCCTGTTACAAAAACAATGAGTGGTTTTTTGTTCGTGCTCGCCTTTTGGCTATAACCCGCCGTTACAAAAACTAGCAATAGCAAAACAAATAAAAAATGTTTAATCGAAGTAAATAGTTTCATATAAAAATTTAAATAATAATAAAATAGTTTTACTGGTTTTTATTTTTCCATCGGGTATTGCAACAATAATTCATCAGGTGAATAAAAACCTTCTTTTAGTTTAATGGCTGCACGAACTTTTTTTACCGTGCTTTCTTCAACGGCAGTCGCTTTATTTCCAAAGGAGTTGCGTACATAAGTAAGTACCGCCGCTACCTCTTTATCATTTAACATACCTCCAAAAGGAGTCATAGGTACTTGACCAGGATATTTTTTTCCATTCACTACAATAGGACCATACATTCCTCTTAATACAATTTTAATAAGGCGCTCTTCACTACCTACTACCCAATTAGATTCATTTAATGGAGGAAAGCCAGAAGCAGATAAACCTTTTCCATTGGGTTGATGACAAGTATTACAAAATCCATCTCTTAAATAAATTTGTTTCCCCATTTTCATTACCTCAGAATTCATTTCACCTGCTTTTGGTTTTTCTACTACTAGTTTCGGCACCACCACATTGTGTCCCTCTAAATGAGCAACGGCAGCTTGATGTGGTTTTAACATCCAACTATCTAATGGTTTTTTTGCAGCTTCCTTTTCAATAGGCAAGCCTTTTTCTTTAGATAACCAGGATGCAGAAACAATGGCTTCTAATCTAACGCGGCTATTTTCATCTTTGGCTGCATTCATTAATAAGGTTGCCTGATCTGGTAATTGTTTTTCATTAAAACGAACCACTTCTACCGCAGCTGCTCTTACTCTATAATCTTTTGCATTTAATAATTGGTGAAGCAAGGGTTGATCAATTTTATTTTGACCCCAGCTAATCCATAAGGCTTCCATTAATAACTTTTCATAATTAGGTGCTGATTTATCTAATTGTGCCATCCATGTTTTTAATTTTGGCAACACTTCTGTAGCCGGGTGCGCGCGCAATTCACGACGCGTTCTATACCTCGTTCTATATTCTGGTAAAGTTAGATTGGCTAATAATTCTTCTACTGTTGCGCCAGCCACTTTCGCTGGAACAACCAATGGACGGGAAGGATAGGTGATACGATAAATACGACCATGTTCATGATCTCTTAATGGATCACGGGCATTGTGTTGCATATGTCCAATTAAAACATTGTGCCAATCTGCAATATACAAAGAGCCGTCGGGTGCAAATTCTAAATCAACAGGACGAAAATTAAAATCTGATGATATCATGATGTCTTGTCGAAATTTACTTTTGTAGCCTGTTCCATCCTCCAACATTTGATGTTGTTTGGTTCCTAAAAAACCAATCGTATTATTAATCAACATATCGCCTTGTACATTGTCAGGAAAATGTCTACTTGAAATAAATTCAATACCGGAAGTAGGTCTCACTTTTTGGCTTTCTTCAATAATATTGGCTGGCTTTGGATTGGCTTCGCCATATCTTGATTTAATAGTACCGGGCATCATCCAGGTTACATCTGGTCCAGAGGTTTCTGCATAAAACACTTGCCCCCATTCATCAAATGCAATGCCCCATGGGTTAGGAATAGAAAGCTGTGCAATACGATCTAGTTTTTTATTTTTTGGATCATATCTAAAAAATCCTCCATTGGTTCCGCGAACAGGACCATAAGAAGTTTCAATATCATTTACTAAAAAAACACCCTGGCCCATATAAATAGCACCCGATGGATCAGTGGTATACGCATGATGCGCATGATGTGTATCGTGATCATCAAATCCACTTAATAATATTTCCTTGGTATCTGCTTTGTCGTCTCCATTGGTATCTTTTAAAATAATTAGATTCGTTCCTTGCGAAACATATACCCCTTCTGGCGCTAATTCAAAACCTAGTGGAAGTTGAATATGATCTGCAAAAGTAGTTTGTTTGTCTGCAACACCATCACCATTGGTATCTTCTAAAATAATTAATTTGTCATTAGGTTTTGGATCACCTGGTCTCCAATGCGGATAGGTGGGCATCACCGCTACCCATAATCTTCCTTTGTTATCAAAAGAAATTTGAACCGGTTTGGCTAAATCTGGGAATTCTTTTTCAGAAGCAAATAGACTTATTTTATAACCAGGCGCCATGGTAAATTTATCAATGGCCTCTTGACCATATAAATACTTTGCCTCTTCTACTTTTCCTGTTGGTTTAAAATTCGATTGCACCGATGGTAGGCTAGATGTTTTTGCATCTGCTGCTGCTAGATCCATTTTTTTTCCTTTAGCCGCCATCCAAATAGCTGTATCGCGAATCAGCGTCATCTCTCTTATCTTTTTTAATTCGGCCGGATAGTTGGCTGGACCAAATGGATCATATCGACGACCAAATACATGTACACCATTGGGCGCCTTAAAATCATTATGCCATATCCAATTTTTTTCATTGACTGCGTCTAAAACCAGAGCACGATGAGACTCCGCCACCGCAGGTGATTTTCCAAAAATAGCGTCTACTAAAAAGGGAGAGAATTTTTTATAGCCCGCATCATTCAATTGAGAACCATCTATGGTTAAATCGGTAGCTGTATTTTCTAACCAGTTTTTACTTGGCGTGTATGCATCAATAAAAAGAACGCCATTTTTCATGGCCACTTGCTTCATCGCCTCTTTATACAATTGAAGGTTTTGATTTTCTACTTTACCATTAGGAAGATCAAATTTTGTTGAAAGATCTTCAAAAGCAATCGGAGATACAATGGCTAATTGTGGTCTTGATTCACCATTGTATTTTTGTTTAAGGGTATGTTTTATAAACGCATCTAATTCTGCTTTGTAATTTTCTACACCACCTACTCCTTGAAAAGATTCATCATAACCAAACATCGCTATAATAATATCTGCTTTGTGTGTAGAAATCCAAGCATCTGGATAATCTAAAAAGCCTTCTGTTTCTGCATTGTTGGCTAATTCGGTTTGAAATTTTTCAGCCCCTGGAAAAGCCCAAGGAGTGGGACGTGCCGAGTGGGGTCTAAATCCTGGTGTGTTTCCACCATCACACATATTTCTTATATATAATTCATTATCGGGATATCGTAGCTGTAATTCGGTTTCAAAATAACCAAAGTTCATCATTCGAGATCCTAAATTATTACCCACTAAAATAATATGTGCTCCTTTGCTTATTGTAAGACTAGGAGGAGCAGATGGAGTAAACGCAAATAATACTAACCCTACAAAACCGATGGTAACGAATACCATTTGTTTTAAGTTTAAACTTTTTATTGTATTCATTTTATTCGGTTGGTTGATGAGGAGATTAAAAAATATTTTTTATTTTACAACAAGATCTGGATTACGAGGTCCAAAGTGTTTTAATATAACAATAGGATCGGTCGTTGAGTGATTGATAATTTTTACGCCTTCTTTGGCAGCAGATTCGCTGATAAAAAATTCATCATTGGTTAATTGGCCATATCTAATTAATGCAGGTGTTTCGATATCCCAAACACCCATCTTGCCATGCCCTTGCATTACAATAATGCCATAAGCAGCGCTATCCTTAATGGTCACTGTTTGTCCAGGAAAAATAGTGATCTCTTTTGCGCTAAAATCATGTGACTTATAACAAATCCAATTTTCAATATAGCCCTCTGCTTTCATTTTATTTATATCATGTACAGGCTTGGGTGCCATAAAACGATTTTCCATAGTATTAGGATCTACATTTAATTCCCAATCCAATACATCTACTAAAGCATCATAATCGCCAATGCTTTCTTTAGGGGTGCCATTCCATAACAATTCATCAGGAATAATAGCTTCATTCACCAAGGATTGATACATTGCAAAAACATCAGATGCTTTTTGTGGTTCATAGGTACACATGCTTCCTGGTGCATGCAATAGTCCAGGAGGCACATCCCATCCAGTACCCGGTTCTAATTTATAGGCTTGTGAGTAGTTGGTGATTTTATTATCACCTTTTGAAAAATTAACCAAGCATTCTTTTATTTGTTCCTTAGAAGTGCCCGGTGCGATACCAATAAAAGTATATGGAAAATCCCCACCATGATTATTGAGTTGTGGTGGAAAATAATAAGCTTCTGGTTTCCCTTTTTGACCAATGAGCGCTGCTTTTTCATCGTTGTGGTGCACATGATGTGGAAGAGGGCCCATATTATCAAAAAACTTAGAATACATTGGCCAGCTTTTATATTCATTCCATAAGCGATCTCCAATAAGTTGTCCTTTTAATTCATCTATCGCGTCTTTTAATAAAATTTGGTGCGTAGTAGCGCCGTCATTAAAAACAACCGGACTTAAACCTTCGTTTTCTCCTGTGAGTGGGCCATTTTTGGCAGGGGTCGTTGAAGACAACCAGCGCTCATCAATACCTCCGCGCACGCCACCTAAAACATAATAATCATCGGGGTGTAATTTAATGCGTCGCCCAGGTACACAAAATGATCTAGGTACCCAAGTGGGTGCTAAACGTAGAATTCCTTTTCCTTGTTCGAATGCTTTTTGTGCAATGGTTTTATTTTCCATATTAAAAAAATAAGATGATTTATTATAATGTTGTTGGTTGAATTACTTTTTTTATTTCTTCTTGATTATTTAAAATATCAATTTCTAAATCATATGTCCGCGTTTCGCCAGGTGCAATAAAAATAAGAGATCCCTCTTCGCGCGCTTTAGCTTGCCCAATGGGTGGATGCGTTCCTGGCTCAATGCCTGTTACATATTCTCCTTTTGCCCAATGTTGCCAATTGGTTAACCAAGGCAATTGTTTTTTAGGAAATTTTAATACCGCAGCCAATCCAATTTTTTTATTTTCAATTCCACACACACAAATTCCTTCTTTATTAGGAGCACTATCAATAAAAAAAACATCTTGTCCGGAACCATTGTGTTTTTCACTAACTGTGGGACAGGTGATTGTTTTTTCCCCATTACAAAAAATTTGAGCGCCTTCGTCTGCAAGAGGCCAACCAAAATTACAATGATACAAAAGCATGTGGGGTGCAGTTTCGTTTCCACGATTGATTATTTCATCATGAAGATGAATGATTGAACTCCCTAGTGTTGCAGAAATAGTTCTTTTTAATTCTAAGCTTGGGCCAAAAATTTGTGTTTGTTTTATAATTCCAGTAATACTCATTGAAAAAATACCGCGCGCAGGATCGGGTTGAATAATTGAAACTACTTCAGCAGAAATATTACTAATTAATCCATGTAAGCCGCGCTCACCATGCTCATCCTGTTCGGGACCACCCACATGGGAAAGACCACAGGTAGTGATCAAACCACCTCCAAAGGTTCTTAACCAATCTGTCCCCCTATTAGAAAAGGGTTGGGGCGCTACAACGCCAGGATGATTAAGCCAACTTAGGCTGTATTGATTAAAAAAAGCATCTGCAATATCCAAAGCCCTATCAATAACCACCTTAAAACGAAGTCCGGTTCCTGTATTAATCCACGCAATACGCACGCCTTTGCCAAGCCCGTTATCTAAAACCGAAGTTTCAATACCACCTACTTGGGCAATATTTGAAACTTTATCACTCCATATGGCGCTGGTTGAGTGCATTTTTAAAAATTATTTTTTGCTTACGTAAATAGGATGATTTTTATTCCCGCCCGATTTTAAATAAGCAATAAGGTCGCTTAACTCTTCTCCATTTAAACCATTGATCATACCAGGAAGCATTGGAGAGGTTTCAGAAAGTCGAGTGCGCGCTACTTCATTTTTTGAAAGTGTTCTTATGATATTGGTTGCAAATGGATTTTGAGAAATATAATAATTATTATTATCCTGACGAATCAATCTACCTAAAACAGATCCTCCCTTTTTCAAAAAGAAAACGGTAGAACCAAATTGATCAGATATGGTTTTACTTGGTTCAATAATGGATTCTAAAATATCTTTTGTGCTAAACCTGGTGCCTAGTTGTGTAAGATCGGGTCCAGCAATTCCACCCTCTCCTTTTACTTGATGACATGAAGAACAAAGTGTTGCAGCAAACATGGCTTTCCCACGCGTATAACTTCTTACACCAGTGCTAGAATCTACAACGTCAACTGCTTGTTTTATTTTCCAGTTTTTCCCTGGTCCTTTTGGCATAGTAGTACCGGCGGGTGCACCTGACCAAGAAAGAGACACTATGGAATCTCCAGATATTTTATTTAAATACTCAAATTGTTCTTTAGGCGCATTTGCAAGGGCGGTTTTTCGGGCACCATTTATAAATCCAACAAAACTTACACCTCCTCTATAACCAAATGCTTTATAATACCATTGGAAATACTTTTTTTGTAATGCGGGTGTCCAACCATTTTTTGCTTGGCTTAATACATTTGCATACCAGGTTTGTTGTGAAGGGGGGATCTTTGCAAGCATGGCAGCAATATCCATTCCATATTGTGGATTTCTTAAAATTAAATCAGAAGATTCTGAGATTGATTTTTGTGCAGGTGCGTCGTCTTTTGCAACAGCCATCAATGCCATTGTTTTTTCAACCGCTTGTGGCGCATCAATATATACCAACATTTTACTTAACTCTCTGTTAAGACTATTTGTTTTTGCGGGATAATATGGATTTAAAAAACTAGCCACTTCTTTTTTAAGAGCGGCATTGGGTTCGCCAAGTCGAATAAAAATTAATTCAATTGCGCGAAGCAAATCAAGTTGTTGTGTTTCTGAAAGTTTTGAAAATTCAATCTTTGTTAATTGTTTAACCACATCTACTCCAGAACCACTTGCTCCCTTATGCGCAAGTGCAATAGCCGCCTGGGTTAGTATAACAGGATCTTTTTCTGAAAGTATTTTAGTAAACCACTCTTCTATGGGTTGGTTTTCAATCGCAACCCTTGCTGCATATCTAATAAATCGATCGTTGTCTTTTAAATAAGGCCATGCAAAACCAACCGCTGCAGAATTTTTAGTACCATGAAAAGCTTCTAATGATCGGCGTGTTTTTAGTGCGCTGGTTATTTCAGAAACAGGAAGGGGATCATTACTTAAAGTATTATCACCATAATAAACGCGGTATAAATCAGACTCTAGTCGGCGACCACCGGTTAAAAAATATAATGCACCGTCTGGGCCTATTGCTCCATCTGTTAGTGGAAGTGGGGCCCCTGAAATAAATTCTTCTCCAGTTGTTTTATAAGAAGCGCCATCGGGTTCATTGTGCACTGCATAAATAATTCCAAAGCTCCAATCAAAAGCAAAAATTGCTTTTCTATATTTTAAAGGGAAGCGTGCATTTCCACCGTAAATAAGATTTGTGGGTGAGCCTTGTCCTACATTTATTACGGCTGGTAAGTTGTCTGGATATTTTGGCGACCACTTGTCTGTTCCTGGTCTCCATCCAAACTCTGCGCCACTTGTAACATGCACAATCCTGGTTGGTCGATACCATGGTGTTCCAAAATCCCACTCCATATCAGAATCATAAGCAAACAATTCGCCCTGATCATTAAAGGTAATATCAAAAGGATTTCTAAAACCTGAGGCAATTAATTCCCAGTTGGCTCCTGTAGAATCAAGATGGGCCACCCAACCACCATGTGTTTCAACCGTATTATCGTGTCCATTAGGGTCTTTAATTAAAGGAAATAAATTATCTATTTTATTATCTGGGTAATTGCGATATGAGTTTAGTTTTGGAATTTTTGTAAAATTACCTGCAACCACATATATAGATTGTTTATCGGGGGATAAAATAATACTATGTGGTCCATGTTCTCCTTCTCCATCTAGTGCCTTTATTAATGTTACTTTATCAAACTGATCATCTCCATTGGTATCTTGAAGTCGATATAAACCACTTCCTCTTTTAAAATTTTCACTAGAATTATTATTAATCATAACATACAAACTATTAAACGCCCAAAGTAAACCATGAGCATGGCCCATTGTTGTTGGCGCTTTAGCAGTACCGCTATCTGTTGTTATTTTTAATTCTTCTATTTTAATTTTATTTACAGTATCTCCTATTACGGGAACTACTAATCTGTATAATGAACCGTATTGATCGGAGGCTATTATTCGTCCTTTTTGATCAAAAGTCATTGAAACCCAAGAACCCTCTCCTTTTTCCGAAGGACCATATAATCGTTCGGCATGAAAACCCTCAGGTAGTTTTAGGTTGGTTATTTTTGGATCTTTAGAATCTTTAAAAAGAAAACTTTTTTTACTTTCTGTAAAAGAAATTAATAACACCATAAAAAAAATAGTGCTCAATAAAATACCAATACTGTTTTGTTTTTTAGTCATTTTTTTATTTTAATATTAAATAAAATCAGTTCTCTATTCAACTATGAAAAATTAAGCTTTATGCATCAAATAAAAAAGGGGAAACAGGGTTATTATTACAATGATTAAAAATAGAGGGGGAATTAGGGTTAAAAAAATAGGAGAAAAAAATTTAAACGATTAATCGTTAGTTTAGATAATTAAAGATTATAATGTATTGATTAATAATTATTTATAGTTATAAATTAATTATTATTTATTTTTATATTGTTTTTTGTTGTTTGTTTTTTTTTTGCTGCGTTAAAAGTAATGGATTAAAATTTGTTGTTTATTTTTTGAATGTTAATATCCATTGTAGTAGTAAGTATTAATACATTTATATAAACAAACTAATACTATTACAACAGTGTATTTCTTAATATCTTAGTTATACACTTTTTAATTTTTATTTATTTATTTTTTATAATTACATTAAAAGATAATAGGGATAAGGGTTTTATCTATTATTATTTTATTTTATTTTAAAGAAATTTATTATTATTACACATATTATTAACTGTTAATTAACGGGTATAAATACCGTATTATTTTTTTAATTTTACTATTTTGATTTAAAAAAACTCTTTTATTCTATTTCTTCGCAGGTTTATTTGCCTAAAAATCATAGATATCCCCGGTTTTTTTATTTATCCACCTCTCGATTGTGTGTTCTTTATTACTATTTTATATAAAAAGCCCCTCTTTTTGCGATTTTAACCCCTTATTAGTAATGAGAAAACATTATTTTTGCTATCCTATAATTATAGATATATGTCAATTATTCAAAACATTAGAGAAAGAGGTACCTGGATTATCTTTGGTATTATTGCCATCGCTTTAATAGCCTTTATATTACAAGACGGCGTTGGTAGAAAGGGAGGCGCTAATGATATAACCTCTCTTGGTAAAGTAAATAACGAACTAATTAACAAAGTTGATTTTGAAGAAAAGCTTGATGCACAGGTTCAAAACTATGCAACCCAGGGTGTAAAAAGAGAGCAATTATTTGGTTATTTATGGAACCAAGAAGTAGACCGTCTTTTATTCAAAACTGAAGAAAAGAAATTAGGCATAAGCGTAGGGTCTAAAGAACTTTCAGACGTATTATTTGGTAACGAATCTCCTTTTAAACAAGAATTTTCAGATAAAACTACCGGTGAGTTTAGAGTTAACGATGTAAAACAAGCCATTGCTCAAATTAAAAAAGCAAAAAATAAAGACCAAATTAAGCAAATAGAAAAATTTTATATAGAACCCGCAATCGAAAATAGACTAAGAAATAAATATCAAGCAATAGTAGTAAAGGGTGTTCAAGTTCCAAAGTGGTTAGTAGAAAAACAATTATCTGAAACAAGTAATTTTTCAAATATTTCTTATGTAGGTGTTCCTTATTCTAGTATTTTAGATAGCACAATTAAAGTTAGTAATGATGATATTGCTAATTATTTAAAAGAAAACGCTGCGGGTTTTCAAATAGAAGAGACAAGTAAAAATATTGGTTTTGTTGGTTTTAGTGCGGCTCCTTCTAGCACAGATAGCGCAAGTGCAAAAGAAATAATTATTGCACAAAAAGAAGACTTTAAAAACACAACAGACCCAGTTGTTTTTTTAAACAAAGTGGGAACAGAAATACCTTATTATAATAGCTACTTAACTAAAAAAGTTATTATGCTCCCTAATAAAGATTCTATTTTTAATGTAGGTGTTGGGGGAGTTTATGGTCCTTATGTAGACGGTAAAAATTATACCATTGCAAAAGTAATAGGAATTAAGCAGTGGGCAGATAGCGCGAGTGTTAGACATATTTTAGTAGCTACTGTAAATCCAACCAATGGACAACAACTTAGAGATGATAGTGCTGCAAAAAAATTAATTGATAGTATTAGTATCGCTATAAAAGGCGGCGCTTCTTTTGATGCGTTGTGTGCTAAGTATTCTGATGACGAGTCTAGTAAATTAACAGGTGGGGTGTATCCAATGTTCTCACAAGGTCAAATGGTTATTCCAATTAATGACTTTGCTTTTGATAATTCAGTTGGCGGAAAAGGTGTTGTTAAAACTGAATTTGGTTTTCACTATATGGAAGTGATTAAACAAACAGCAAAAGGCCCGGCCTATAAAATCGCCTATCTTTCAAAAAGTATTTTACCGAGCAATGAAACCATTACAGCTGCATCAACAGCTGCAGCACAATTTGCTGCAGCTTCAAAGGATTTGAAATCATTTAATGCCAATGCTGTTAAAATTAATAAACAGGTTCTTCCTTCTATTGGCATAAAAGAAAATGACTTTGATATACAAGGAATAGGAACAAGCAGAGCAATGGTTCGTTGGGTTTTTAAAAATGATAAAAATACCATTTCGGAACCTTTTGAAATTGGAGATAGTTATTATGTTGCTGCTGTTTCTGGAATTGAAAAAGAGGGTTTAGCAAGTGTTGAAGCAGCTCGCCCTCAGGTGGAGGGTATTATTAGAGATAAGAAGAAGGCAGATTTAATTAGAAATAATTTTAAAGGGAATAGCCTAGAAACAATTGCATCTAGTATTAGGTCAAGTGTTCAAAGAGCAGATAGTATTGGTTTTAATTATTCTATGATTGCTGGTTTAGGTAATGAACCAAAATTAATCGGAGCCGCATTTAATAAATCTTTACTAAATAAAGTAAGTGAACCCATTGCAGCGAATACTGGTGTTTTTGTAATTAGCGTAAATAGTTTAGGTGCTAAACAATCACAGCAAGATCAAATATTTTTTAAGGAGGAGCTATTACAAAGAACAAGAAGCATATTATTTAGATCAAGTTTAGCATTAAAGAAAATAGCAAAAATAGTAGACAATAGATCTAAGTTATACTAGTACTAATATATTACCATGGCCGAATTGTTTAACAATAAGGTGGCTGAAAGTGGAATAGTAACCATTGATCTTGCAAGTTTACTTCCAAGTAAGGATATTCTTGTGTTTGATATTAAGCCCTATTTATTTATGGAGCTTATATTAAAAGAAAAAGATTTTCGAGCCGCACTACTTACAACAGATTGGAGTATTTATCAAGATAAGATAGTTGGCATCATTTGTTCTACAGAAGCAATTATTCCAATGTGGGCAAATATGTTAGTTGTTTCCGCCTTAAACCCTTTTGCAACCGCGGTTTATTTTGGCGATGAGAAAAAAATAAGAGAACAACAACTTTTAGAATCCATTGCTACCATAAATGTAAGTGAATACGCCAATCAGCGTGTCGTGATAAAGGGCTGTGGTGAGACTTTTATAGGAGAATCTGCCTATGTGGCTATCACACAAAAACTACGCCCCCTCGTTAAAAGTATAATGTATGGAGAACCTTGTAGTACAGTACCAGTTTACAAACGCAAGGATTAATGAGCTTCTAACCAGTTTTTTCCAACACCTACTTCAGCCTCCACCGGAACACCATTAGGAAGAACCAATGCCGCTTTCATGCATTTTAATATTAATTCTTTTAATGCAGGTAATTCTGTTTCAACGGCATCAAATACCAATTCATCATGCACTTGTAAAATCATTTTAGATTCCCATTTGCTTCTTTTCATTTCGCCATGAATTTTTATCATAGCTAATTTGATCATATCTGCTGCTGATCCTTGAATGGGTGAATTAATGGCATTTCTTTCTGCAAAGCCACGTACCGTAAAGTTGCTACTATTAATATCTCTTAACCAACGTTTTCTTCCCATGAGCGTTTCAACAAATCCAACCTCTTTTGCGTTATTAATTTGTTGATCCATATATAATTGAATATTGGGAAATTCTTTTTTATAGTTATCTATTATTTCTTTTGCTTCTGTTCTTGATATTCCCAAATTTTCTGCCAAACCAAATGCACCTTGTCCATAGATGATGCCAAAGTTGACACTCTTAGCTTTATAACGCATTTCTTTAGTGACATCGGCTTCATTAATACCATATACTTTTGCTGCCGTTGCTGTATGTATATCTTTCCCCAATTTAAATGCTTCACACATATTTGGATCTCCACTAATGGCGGCAACTATGCGTAATTCTATTTGTGAATAATCGGCGCTAACCAATACCCTTCCTGGCTCACGTGGAATAAATGCTTTTCTAATTTCTCTTCCTCGCTCTGTTCGAATGGGTATATTTTGCAAGTTGGGATTGGTACTACTTAATCTTCCTGTTACTGCTACTGCCTGCGCATAACTAGTATGTACTCGACCTGTTTTAGGATTTATTAAAGCTGGGAAAGAGTCTACATAAGTAGATTTTAATTTTGTTAATTCTCTAAAATTTAAAATATCATCTACTATTTTATGCTTTGCTGCCATTTTTTGTAAAATATCTTCCCCTGTAGCGTATTGGCCTGTTTTAGTTTTTTTCGCTTTTGTATCTAATTTTAATATATCAAATAGCACTTCTCCTAATTGTTTCGGCGAGGCAAGGTTAAATCTAACACCCGCTTGTTCATATACTCGCTCTTCGCTTACTTTCGCATCCACTTCCAATACCTTGCTATATTCATTTAAAAAATCAATATCTACCTTAACACCTTCATATTCCATATCTACTAAAACACGTACTAATGGATTTTCCACTTCTTCAAATACTTTTTCAACCCCTCTTTTTTTAATAAGCGGAATAAAACAATTCTTTAGTTGTAGTGTAATGTCCGCGTCTTCAGCTGCATATTCTGTTACTTGTTCTAATGGCGCATCGCGCATGGTTCCTTGGTTTTTTCCCTTTTTACCAATTAGTGTTGTAATTGAGATGGGCTCGTAGCCTAAAAATTGTGCACTCAGTAAATCCATACTACGCCTGCCTTCTGGTTCTATCACATAATGTGCCAACATGGTATCAAAGGTTTTCCCTAGTAATTCAACGCCATACCATTTCAATACCAAAAAATCATATTTTAAGTTTTGTCCTATCCATAAAATATCCTGCTTTTTAAATAATGATTCAAACTGCTTTAAAATATTTTTAGCAGCAGCCTCATGTTCAATGGGGATATAATATCCTTCATGTTCCTTATAAGAAAAACTTAAACCCACCAATTCCACATCGTTTGCATTAATGCCAGTAGTTTCTGTATCAATACAAATTTCTTTTTGTTGTATCAATTCCTTAACCAGCGCAATTATATTTTCTTTACCAACAATAGATTTATATTGATGGGGCGTGTTGCTACTGTTTTTATTTACAACCAATTTAATAGGTAAATCTTGGTCATTTTCTTCATCGTCAATTGAATCACTATTATGAACGCTCATAGGAATCTCCTCTTTATTCTCCGCAGTTCCGGTTTTTTTATTTTTTACTTTTATATTTACCGTATTTCCAAACAGGTCGGTTTGCTCTTGTTTTTTAACAAGCACTTCTGCTGATCCAGCACCACCCATTATGGCGAAATCTTCCCCAAGAATTCTTTTCCCAAGTGTTTTAAATTCTAGTTCATTAAATATTTCTGCAAGTGCGGATTTATTCTTTTCTTTTAATCTAAAATTTTCTTCATGAAAAGTTACTGGGACATTGGTAATAATGGTTGCTAGCTTTTTACTCATTACAGCGGACTTTTTACCAGCCCGCACTTTTTCCCCCATTGACCCTGTTATTTTATCTGCATTTTCTAAAACACCCTCTAGTGTTCCATATAATTTTAAGAGTTTTGCAGCGGTTTTTTCCCCAACCCCCGGAATACCGGGAATATTATCAGATACGTCACCCATTAATCCTAGCATATCTACAACTTGTTCTACTCTTTCAATATCCCACTTCTCACATATCTTTTTAGCATCTACGATTTCTTCTTTATTCCCAAAAGCTGGGGGCTTCCATATATAAACATTTGGGTGTATTAATAATTGTCCATAATCTTTATCAGGCGTGACCATATATACATCATAACCCTTATCAGCAGCTTGCCAAGCAAGGGTACCAATAATATCATCGGCTTCATATCCGTCATATTCAATAACTGGAATATTGAATCCTTCTATGATGGCTTTAATATGAGGTAAAGAATCTAACAAATCTTCGGGTGCTTCCTGTCGATTGGCCTTATAGTCTGTATAATCTGTATGACGTTCGGTAGGAGCATGTGTATCAAAGCAAACGGCAATATGTGTAGGGTTTTCCTTTCTAATTATTTCTAATAAAGTATTGGTAAAGCCAAATTGTGCATTGGTATTGATACCTGTGGTAGTAATTCTTGGTGTTCGGATTAATGCATAATAGGCTCGATAAATTAATGCAAGCGCATCTAGTAAAAACAGTTTTTTAGGCATGGTGCTAAGTTAACAAAAAAAACCTCCCCACCACATTGTGGTAGAGAGGTTCTTATAATAAAAGGATAAACTGTTAATTATTTAATCTTGTATTTATGCTTATAGCGTTCATACATTTGTTTTTGTTTATTATCCAATGAAATATCGCGTCCTTGAATAAATGCTTTCGTCACCTGATTGCCCCTCATGTCTAGGATATCTCCATCGCTGATTATAATATTAGCATCTTTTCCCATTTCGATAGAGCCGGTGATATCTTCAATACCTAAAATTTTAGCAGTGTTTAAGGTAATAGCGCTTAATGCCTCTTCCTTGTCCAAGCCATAAGCTGCAGCTGTACCGGCATTGAAGCTAATATTGCGTTGCTTGCTTTGATCGTTGGCATCGTTGATGGCAAATAAAACACCCGCTTTTTTAAGTTGTGCAGGAAGCTTATACATTTGATCAATATCGTCATCTTCTGTAGTTGGAAGCGCATGCTGATTGTCTAATATAACAGGAATACTATTCTCTACTAATAAAGACGCTATTTGTAAGCTTTCAGCTGCTCCTACAATAACCATATTAAATCCAAATGTTTTTCCTAAATCAATGGCTAATAACATTTGTTTCACTTCATTAGCTCGAACATATAATTTTTGTTTGCCGGTGAATAAACCACGAACCGCTTCAAATTTTAAATTATTTTCTGTGTGATTTTTTTCTTGTAAATAAGCGCGCGCCTCGGTAAAGAATGTTTTAATGGTTTCAATTTTGTTCATTGCCTCTTTCACTGGGTCTCCAGAAGGTTGGCGCATGAAACCACCACGACCAGATCTTCTTGGGATAAGGGTTGGCATGTTTATAAAAATACCAATGTCTGTTTTGTAAGCAGCATCTTCATAATTCCAGGCGTCTAATTGTACTACTGATGAACTTCCTTCAATAAGCTCTCCCATGGGGGCTACATGTGCAAGCAGAACACCATTTGCGCGCAGAACATTTATAACTTTAGAATCGGTATTATAAGAAACAATGGTTCTAATGCTTGCATTGTTTTCTCCAATTTCTTGAAAATCGTTGCTACCGCGTACCCCGCTATTTATTTCTCTCAGGCCTAAACTAGAAAGCGGAACAATTAATCCAGGATATACTTGTTTTCCAGTAGCATCTATAATGGTTGCTCCAGCAGTAACTACAGAATTCCCAACGCCTGTAATTTTTCCATTATCAAATGAAACAGAGGCATCGGTTAATACTTTTCCGTTACCCACATGCACAGTAGCATGTGTTATAAGGATTGGACCCGCTTGCGGACCAACAGGATATACTGTTTCCTGAGCGTTTGATTTTAATTGTAAAAGTGCAAGAGATACAATCAATAAGGTGGTATATTTCTTATGCATATTTTAATCTTTTTGAGTTTCGTAAATAGTAATCATTTCATTTTCGTGGTCATGATCGCCACAGGTTAATAGTACTTGATAACTTGGTGATGCAGGTCTTGTAGCACCTCCCGCTTTTTTCTCTCCTAACATTTTTTGGGTTAACCTTGTTTTTTCGGCGGCCACTTCTTTGTGCATGGCTTCATCTTTTTCTCTATCAAAATAAATAGTACCATCTACGATAGTATATAAAGATTTTGCATAAATACTTAGGGGATTATCAGACCATAAAACCACATCTGCGTCTTTCCCTGTTTTAATACTGCCCACTTTATCCGCAACGTGTAATGCTTTTGCAGGATTACTAGTGACCATTTTTAGTGCCTCTTCTTCTGACACACCACCATATTTAACCGCTTTAGCAGCTTCTTGATTTAATCTTCTGGCCATTTCTGCATCATCAGAGTTAATACAAACATTTAAACCCACTTTTTGCATAATGGCAGCATTATAACCAGTGGCATCTTGTACTTCTGTTTTATACATAAACCAGTCAGAGAAAGTCGAAGCGCTTGAACCATGCTTTTTCATTTTATCGGCTACCTTAAATCCTTCTAATATATGTGTGAAGGTATTCACTGTAAAACCATATTTATCACCAATACGCATCATATAAGTAATTTCAGGTTGTACATAAGAATGACAAGTAATAAAACGTTTTTTATTTAAAATCTCTACTAATGCTTCTAATTCAAGGTCTCTTCTGGTATTAGGATTTTCTTTCATTGATTTTTGATAGTCCAATGCCCTATCAAAAGCATCGTTCAATACCTCTTCCACACCCATTCTGGTATCAGGGTAGCGATTATTGCTTGTGCTAGTAGTTCTTTTTACGTTTTCACCTAAAGCGAATTTTATAAATCCATCCGCTCCTGCAAATTTTAAATCTTGATCGTTGGCACCCCATCTTAATTTAATTAATTGAGTTTGCCCGCCAATGGTATTAGCTGAGCCATGTAAAATGTGTGATGAAGTAACCCCACCGCTTAATTGTCGATAGATATTAATGTCTTCTGGATTTAAATTATCTGCAATTCGGACCTCGCTTGTTACAGATTGTCCCCCTTCGTTAATAGATAGGACGCCAATATGTGAGTGCTCATCAATGATGCCTGCGCTTAAATGTTTGCCAGTACCATCAATGACTCTAGCACCCGCTTCGTTAATATCTTTACCTAGTTTAGCAATTTTACCATTCTTTAATAATACATCTGTGTTATTTAAGACGCCCTCTTTTTCATTGGTCCAAACAGTAGCATTTTTAATTAAGATAGTTTCTTGACTAGGAATTTTTTCATTGCCAAAACCTACAAACGGGAATGTAATTTTTGCAAGTGGTTTTAAAGTATCAGTGTTTTTCTTAGTATCTGCTGTTGCTGCCATAGGACCTACTAATGTTACTGTCCAGGTGTTTTTATTTCCAGCAGGATCTGTTCCAATACCAGACCAGTTTGCACCCACAATGGTACCACCCAATCTAATTTGTTCTGCGCCCTTTCCTTTTTTATTGGGGAAAGAAATTTTAACCAAAGATTCATTGATGGAAATTTTTGCAGCTAAAGTATCTGTTCCAATAATGGAGGCAGATAAATCTTTTTTAACTTCTAAATTATAATCGGTGTAGGTTCCGCCTACATTTAATGTTAATTTATATTTACCGGCATAATTATTCCACTCACTACTGGTTACTTCATATTTATTTCCTTGCACCCAGTTTTCAATAATTTTTGCATTGGTTGCAAAAATGGGTTCGGTAGTAATTATAAAATTAGCCAACTTGCCCATTTCTATAGACCCTACCTGATCGTAAACACCTAACATGGTTGCTGGTGTTTTTGTTAAAGCCTCCAAAGCTTTTGATTCAGACAATCCATAACGAATTGCTTTTTTAATATTGGCTAAAAAGTTTTTACTATCTTTTAAATCTGAACTACTGATACTAAAAGAAACATTTGCTTTTTCAAAGGCGGCTAAATTAGTAGGTGCTAATTCCCAATGTTTCATATCTGATAAAGAAACAAAACGCGCATCGTTAGGATCTTCGACATCCATTGCTTCAGGAAAGTCTACATTTAATATATAGCCAGCTTTGGTTTTTACAATCTCATCCATTCTTTGATAACCATTGTCACCACCTTTAATTATATATTGTACTCCAAACTCATCTCCTAATCTGTCTGCACGAACTGTACTCCATTTATCATCAGCAGCAAAAATTTGCGGAATATTTTGAATATTGTTCCAGGCTTCTAATGAAAGGTTAGAGCCCTCGCCAACTGGCTTTGTTTGATACCATTTTGCATCTAAATAGGTTTGACGCAATAAGGCAATACTTCCAATTAAGCTTGATGGATAGGATTGTGTTGAAGAACCTTTATCAAAAGAATAGACTGCTGCAGCCTTTGTTTTTAGCAAGGATTGATTATTATTTTCGGTAGCCAGTGTTACGACCGCGCCGGTTCCTCTTGAGATACCATCTTTAATATGTGTAAAAACAGCGCCAAAACCATTGGCTCTGAAATTTTTCGCTGTAGCCTCATCTATAGAAAATACATCAGAAGCATTTACTTCTGGTTTTATTGCTTGATTCCAGTTATAAGCACCAGGCTTATTGGAGAGGAATTGACCAGGACCTCCATAGTTGAAAGTACCAGCTGGTCTTTTTGTTTGACCTGCACCATAGTCGGTGAAAGGGTCCACAAAAGAAGGATATATAAATTTACCCGCACAGTCCACCACTACTGCATCCTTTGGAATAGCGATACTATTGCCAACGGCAATTATTTTTCCTTGTCTAATTAATAAGGTTGCTTTTTCAAGCTTTGTTTTTTCATTTTGAATAATAGTTGCATTCGTAAAAGCATATAAGCCTGTACGAATATCACGAATGCCATTAATTGGAAAGCTTTCTTGAGCCCTTGCTTGATTGAACAAGCCAACAAGAAATAACCATATTAAAATCCTTTTCATATGCTATTGTTTTTTATTTATTTAAAAAGATTTTGTCTAAAAGCTTGAAAATTGATCTTTTTTATAGGAGGTTAATTGAAATATAGCCGCTTATATTAGCGCCCTATAAATACCATAAGAATTTGTATATCACTCGGATTGACCCCGCTAATTCTACTGGCTTGTCCAATAGTAAGTGGTCGTATTTTTTTGAATTTTTGTAAAGCTTCAATAGATAGGGCAGACAATTTATCGTAATCAAAATTGATTGGAATCATTTTATTTTCGAGCGTTAACATACGCTCTACAATTTCTTTTTCTTTTTCAATATAACGTTCGTACTTTATTTGTATCTCTGCTTGCTCTAAATGATCTATTTCTTTTTCTACTAATTTTTCTTTGAGCTCAGCACAGTTATCTACTACTTGATGAAGGCTAATGTTGGGTCGCAGTAAGAGTTTCGAAGCTTTTTGTTTTTCTGTTATGACCATAGAATCGATACTGGTTAAGAAGCCATTCACCTCTTCAGGTATTATAGTTTGATTAGAAAGAATCGTTTTTATATTGGCAACTTCATTATTTTTTTCTTCTACTTTACGCATTCTATCTGCACTAGCGAAGCCAAGATGATAACTAAGTTCTGTCAGTCTTAGGTCCGCATTGTCTTGTCTTAATAGGGTTCTAAATTCTGCACGAGAGGTAAACATTCTGTAAGGTTCGTTGGTTCCTTTACTGATTAGATCATCAATTAAAACACCGATATAGGCATCACTTCTTTTAAGAATTAATGGTGCTTTATCATTGATTTTTAAATGTGCATTGATACCAGCCATAATTCCTTGGCAAGCCGCTTCTTCGTATCCTGTGGTGCCATTAATTTGACCTGCGAAGTATAAATTATTGATTGCTTTTGTTTCTAGTGTATAGGTTAATTGAGTAGGTTGAAAATAATCATACTCAATAGCGTAACCAGGACGGAACATACGGGCATTTTCAAATCCAGGTACTCTACGAAGAGCTTCGTATTGAACTTCTTCTGGTAAACTTGTACTAAATCCGTTTACATATATTTCTACGGTGTTCCAACCTTCTGGTTCTACAAATAACTGATGACGCTCTCTATCAGCAAAGCGATTAATTTTATCTTCTATACTTGGACAATATCTAGGACCTACTCCTTCAATTCTGCCCTGGTACATGGGACTACGATCAAAACCTGTTCTTAATACATCGTGAACTATATTATCGGTATAGGTTATCCAACATGATCGTTGGTCCTTCGCCTTAATCCTAGGTATATCCATATAAGAGAAGCCTACTATTTCTTCATCTCCTTTCTGTTCTTCCATTTTAGTATAGTCTAAACTACGTCCATCTACTCTAGGTGGTGTTCCAGTTTTTAATCGGTCTGACTCTAATCCAAAAGAAACCAACTGTTCGGTGATACCTGTAGCAGCTTTTTCTGCTACTCTACCACCCCCAATTTGTTTCTCCCCAATATGAATAATTCCGTTTAAGAAAGTTCCGCTGGTTATAATTACTGCGTCTGATTCAATTTTGTGTCCCAAACTAGTGATGACGCCACAAGCTTTATTGTTTTTAATGATCAACTCATTCACAGAATCCTGGTAAAAATCTACATTCGGAGTGTTTTCAAGCATTTCCCTCCATTTACTTGCAAACAACTGTCTGTCGTTTTGGGCTCTAGGGCTCCACATGGCTGGCCCCTTGCTTTTATTAAGCATTCTAAACTGTATCGTACTTAGGTCAGTCACAATACCGCTATATCCCCCCAGGGCATCAATTTCCCTCACTATCTGCCCCTTTGCAATTCCACCCATGGCTGGGTTACAACTCATTTGGGCAATGGTTTGCATATTCATGGTGACCAATAAAACTTTGGACCCCATATTGGCTGCCGCTGCCGCTGCTTCGCAACCTGCATGGCCGGCGCCTACTACTATGAC
>CANHLZ010000013.1 GCA_947461595.1 Bacteroidota bacterium
ACCGTCATGGATTGAATGATGGCCTCCACGCCTTTAAAAGCATCGTCCTTAATATCAATGTCTTTTAAACTTTTACCCATGCCCGGGATCATGCCCATAAGATCTTTCAAATTACCCATCTTCTTAATTTGTTGAATCTGGGTTAAGAAATCTTCAAAGTCAAATTGATTCTTTCGAATTTTTTTCTCCAATTTTTTAGCTTCCGCTTCATCAAACTGCGCTTGTGCTTTTTCCACCAAAGAAGTAATATCACCCATTCCTAAAATTCTTTGCGCCATACGTTCTGGATAAAAGATATCCAAGGTCTCCATTTTTTCTCCACTGCTCATAAACTTGATGGGCTTATTCACCGTATACTTAATGGAAAGCGCCGCACCCCCTCTTGTATCCCCATCTAATTTAGTTAGAACTACTCCAGTAAAATCCAATCGATCGTTGAAAGCCTTTGCTGTATTGACTGCGTCTTGTCCAGTCATGGCATCTACTACAAATAAAATTTCTTGTGGCTGAATGGCATTTTTAATATTGGCTACTTCATTCATCATCATTTCGTCCACTGCCAAACGACCAGCCGTATCAATTATAATTACATTTTTATTATTCGCTTTTGCATAAGCAATTGCATTTTGCGCAATTGAAACCGCATCTTTATTTTCACGCTCTACAAAAATATCTACTCCAATTTGTTCTGCTAAAATTGTTAATTGATCCATTGCAGCAGGTCGGTAAATATCGGCAGCCACCAATAAAGGTGATTTTTTTTGCGCTTTCAAATAAGTAGCTAATTTCCCAGAAAAAGTAGTTTTACCAGATCCTTGCAAACCAGCTACTAATATAATAGTTGGACTTTTAGACAAATCCAACATAGACGCCTCGGCACCCATTAAAGCAGTTAATTCATCCTGAACTATTTTAGTCATCAATTGACCAGGACTAATGGCATTGATTACTTTTTCGCCAATGGCTTTTTCTTTAATGCTATCTGTAAATTCTTTGGCAATTTTAAAATTGACATCGGCATCTAACAATGCTTTTCTGATGTCTTTTAAAGTATTGGCAACATTTAGTTCATTAATTCTAGCCTGACCTTTCAGGTGTTTAAACGCAGATTCTAATTTTTCACTTAAACTATTAAACATACTATTATATTAGGGCAGCAAAGATAAGTGAACCAATGGAGTGAAACACTAACAAATGACTAAGTATAAATACTTTATTTAGGCATTACTTTTTAAACCTTAAATTAGGTTTAAATAATTGATTATCAATATTTTACATAGATATATAATAAGAATTAACTTGGTCTTGACAGTTTGTTAACTAATAAACAATGAAAAATACTTGGAACCTACCCTTTATTTAATATTATTGCACTAAACGAACCAATAATAAAGAGGAGCTAGTTATATATGAGTAAGAAACAATTATTTACACTTGAATTTCCAGTAAGATGTTCACCTAATATACTTTTTGAATTTCTTTCTACCCCATCTGGATTGCAAGAATGGTTTGCGGATAAAGTAGACGAATGGGAGAATGTTTTTAGTTTTTCATGGAATGGCGGCGTGCCGGACAAAGCTGAATTATTAGACCAAGAACCTGATAAGTTTATAAAATTTAAATGGCTGCATGGTGAAAAAAACGAGTACTTCGAATTTAGAATAGAAAAAACTGAAATCTCTAATCAAACTATTTTAATCGTGAAAGACTTTGCTGAGAAAAACGAAATTAAAGACCAAAGTAGGCTTTGGGAATATCAGATTAAAGAGCTCTTTCATCGAATTGGTAGTTAGCACTACATCGTATTGTTCAAAAAATTAGACATACTAATACTTAAGGCTTTTATAGGCCCTTTTTTGGCAGCACTTGCTATTTCAACTTTTGTGCTGACCATGCAATTTTTTTGGTTATACATTGACGACTTAGTGGGCAAAGGATTAGACCTTTTTACCATCTTGAAATTAATTGGATTGGTTTGTGTAAGCACCATGACCACTGCCTTACCCCTCGCCTTATTGTTTTCATCTATTATGACTTTTGGAAATCTGGGAGAAAGTTTTGAATTAATAGCTATTAAAGCTGCGGGTATTCCACTAGTTCGATTTATGCGGCCCTTATTTATTTTCACCATTTTTTTAGCCGGTATTGCTTTTTTATTTGCCAATAATATCATTCCTGTTACGCAAATGAAGCTTAGTAATTTGAAGTATGAAATTATCATAGCCAAGCCCGCCATTGATTTAAAAGAAGGTGTTTTTTATGATAAAATAGATGGGTATGTTATCAAGCTTGGGAAAAAAGAAAGCAATGATAGTATCATGCACAACATTGTCATTTTTGAAAAAAAATACGCCTTACAAGATAATTTTATTATAGCCGAATCGGGTGTGATGAGGGTATCTACTAATAAAAAATTCTTAGAATTTATCATGTACAATGGTTGGCGATACCAAGAAAGAGGGCCAAGGTCTACCACCAATACCGAATTCACCAGACTCTACTTTAAAGAGTATAAAAAAATATTCGACTTAAAAAGTTTTGAGATAAATAAGAGTGGTGATAATATTTATGATCCAAAAATGCTTAGCGTTAGACAATTAGGGAATGCCATTGATTCACTCCAAAACAAAGACAGCATTTATATTAAAAGAATTTCTGCTGAAATAGCTCCTTATCTTCGCTTCCTTAACTATAAGGACAGTAACCAAGTTTTTTTAGCGCAAAAAAATATACCCCGTCTAGCTAATTTCAAACAACTAATTCCTGACTCTATTTCAAGAGGTATTTCAGAAACGGCCAGCTTTCAGTTTTCATCCATTCAATCAAGTATGGCAACACTGAGTGAGATCTATAATCAAAATGAAACAACTACTTCATTACATGGGATTGAATGGCATAGGAAGTTTACTTTATCTTTCGCCTGTATTGTTCTTTTTTTAATTGGCGCTCCCCTAGGTTCTATTATTAGAAAAGGAGGCCTGGGCACCCCAATGGTATTAGCCATCATATTTTTTGTCATTTTTTTCTTGCTCAATAATTTTGGAGAAAAGTTTGCCAAATCGGGGGAATGGTCTGTTTATTTTGGCATGTGGATGTCTTCTATCGTTTTAATACCTGTAGGCTTGTTTTTGACTTTCAAGGCCATGCGCGATTCTCAATTGTTTAACCAAGAATTTTACTACCGACTTTTACACCCAATTAAAGTAACTTTACGGAAGTACTTTAAAAAATAATTTTATGTCAAACAACACCCAAAATCGACGCCAGTTTTTAAAAACTTCTGGCAAAGCAGGAATGGCTATGGCTGCCCTGCCAATTATTACAAAGTTGAGCCCATCAAATATGATGATTTCAAGCGAGTATGTACAACAACCTTTACCTTATGGTTATGCTGCACTAGAACCATTTATTGATGCATTAACCATGGAAATTCATTATACCAAACACGCTGCTGCTTATGCAAAAAACTTAGCAGATGCTTGCGTTGCAGAAAAAGTAGATACCAATGCAACTAATTTAAGTGATTTACTTAAAAATATTTCGCAATATTCTCCAAAAATGAGAAACAATGCAGGTGGACATTTTAACCATGAATTGTTCTGGCAGTTAATGAAGCCAGCTCCTGCCACTGCCCCTACTGGTGCATTAGCTGAAGCCATCACAAAAACATTTGGCAGTTTCGATGCCTTTAAAACTGCATTGGGTGATGCGGCAAAAGCAAGATTTGGAAGTGGTTGGGCCTGGTTGGTAGTAAAAACAGATGGCAGTTTAGCAGTAAGCTCAACACCCAATCAAGATAACCCCCTAATGGATATTGCAGAAACAAAAGGCGCTCCTATTTTAGGTTTGGATGTTTGGGAGCATGCTTACTATTTAAAATATCAGAATAAACGCCCCGATTACATCAATGCTTGGTGGAATTTAGTGAACTGGGAATTCGTGCAAAAAAAATACGCAGAAGCTACACATTAAACAAAGCCTTTTAGTTTAATTATATTTAACGATGCCCCTTGCAAAAATCAAAACAGAATTTAAAAATTCAATTTTTTGTTACTAGTTTAAGTATTGTATTATTCGTGCTTAAATTTGTCGCCTATTTCATGACCCACTCTCTGTCTGTTTTATCAGATGCTTTAGAGAGTATCGTGAATGTATTAGCGGGACTCATTGGATTGTATAGTTTATATGTTGCTTCTAAGCCCAAAGACAAAGATCATCCTTATGGACATGGTAAGGCAGAATTCGTTTCGGCTGCTTTTGAAGGAAGTTTAATCATCACAGCGGGATTGATTATCCTATATGAGTCTATCAATACATTTTTCATACCAGCTACCTTACATAATTTGGACAATGGCATTTGGCTGTTATTAGCTACTGCTATTTTAAATATGGTAGCCGGATTATTTGCGAAAACCCAAGGCAAGAAAAACAAATCTTTAGCATTAAGCTCTAGTGGACAACATTTGCTTATTGATAGCTATACTACTTATGCGATTGCTATAGGAATAGGTTTGGTATTGTATACAGGCTACAAAATTATTGATGCCATCATTGCAATTGCGATGGGCTTATGGATAATATATAATGGTTATAAAATTATACGTGAATCTTTAGCAGGTATCATGGACGAAGCCGATATGGCATTATTAGACGAAGTGATTCTTGAATTAAATCAAACACGTAATTCGAATTGGATTGACATGCACAATTTAAGAGTTATTAAATATGGCGCTTTAATGCATATTGATTGTCATTTAACGGTGCCCTGGTATTTTAATGTCAACGAAGCCCATGCAGCGGTGGATGAATTTACAAAATTGATCAAAAATAAATTTGGAGAAAGTGTAGAATTTTTTGTGCATACCGATGGCTGTATGACCTATAGCTGTCCTATTTGTACCATTGAGCATTGTGAAAAAAGGACGTCTGTTTTTGAGCAAAAATTAAATTGGACCAGAGAAAATGTACTCTCCGATTTAAAACATCAATTATAATAATTACCCTTTAATATGCAATTTATGAATTCCTGGAAAGTGTATCAAGCGCAACACAAAGAACGATTTTTAGAAGAGCTTTTAACTTTATTGCGCATTCCTAGTATTAGTGCAAAAAGTGAAAACAATGCGGATATGGTTCTTTGTGCAAAAGCAGTAGAGCAATCATTAAAAGCGGCGGGTGCGTCTATCACTAAACTCTATGAAACCGAAGGCCATCCCATTGTTTATGGCGAAATAATGGTGGACCCTAGCTTCCCCACTGTATTAGTATACGGCCACTATGATGTACAGCCCGCAGATCCTTTGGAATTGTGGCATAGCAGTCCATTTGAACCCACTATTAAAGAGGGTAAGATTTTCGCAAGAGGTGCATGCGACGATAAGGGTCAGTTTTATATGCATGTAAAAGCTTTAGAAATAATGACCCAAACCAATTCGATGTGTACTAATATTAAATTTATTATTGAAGGAGAAGAGGAAATCGGCAGCCCTAATTTAGCCAGTTTTGTAAAAACACATACCGAACTTTTGAAAGCAGATGTTATTTTAATAAGCGATACCGCCATGATAAGTATGGATGCGCCCTCTATCGATATTGGCGTTAGAGGTTTAAGTTATATAGAATTAGAAATAACTGGACCTAATCGTGATCTACATAGTGGAGTGTATGGAGGTGCTGTCGCCAATCCTATTACTATCCTTTCTAAAATGATTGCTTCTTGCCATGATGAAAATAATCATATAACCATTCCTGGTTTTTATGATGATGTAATAGAATCTACTAATGCAGAAAGAAAAAAAATGGCCGAAGCTCCATTTGACGAAGCCGAATACAAAGCCGACTTAGGCATTCAAAATGTATGGGGTGAAAAGGGTTACAGCACCAATGAACGTACAGGAATAAGACCCACATTAGAACTGAATGGAATCTGGGGTGGCTATACGGGCGAAGGGGCAAAAACAGTTTTACCTTCCAAAGCATTTGCAAAAATATCTTGCAGGTTGGTACCCAATCAATCTTCCGAAAAAATTACAGCAATGCTATTGGCTCATTTTAAAAAAATCGCTCCTGCTAATATAACTGTTCATGCATTTGAACATCATGGTGGAGAACCTTATATCACGCCTATTGATTCACATGAATACCAAAGTGCAGCCAAAGCCATTGCCACCACTTTTGGTAAAGAACCTATACCAGTTCGTGGAGGTGGAAGCATTCCTATTTGTTCTTTGTTTGAAAAAGAATTGGGCTTGAAGATCGTATTTATGGGATTTGGATTAGACAGCGATAATTTACATAGTCCTAATGAGAAATATGATATTGTTAATTTTTACAAGGGTATCGAAACCATTCCTTATTTCCATCAATTTTTTGCAGCAAAAAAAGCATAAAGCATGAAGGGGCCAACTGTAATAAAAACAGAAAAACAAAAAGTAAGATTAGACAAATACCTCTGGTCTATTCGCGTGTTTAAAACAAGAAGTCAAGCCACAGAAGCCATTGATAAAGGCAGGGTTAAAATGAAAGGGGAATCGGTAAAAGCTTCACGCAATGTTGTAATAGGCGACGAATATGAAGCAAGAACAGAACATAAAAATTGGGTGCTTAAAGTGACCCAGCTTTTAGAATCTAGAATGGCTTATGCAGAGGCCATCAAATACTATGAGGACCTTACCCCTATTGAAGAATTAGAACGTGTAAGACAAGTGGCTTCCAGCTTCCAAACTGGAAAACGATTAAGTAAAATTGGCAGGCCCACTAAAAAAGATCGACGTGATTTGGGTGAATTATTAGATTAACTTTGCGCCATGACCATTGAAATTTTAACGGTATTACCAGAATTATTAACGAGCCCCTTTGAGCATAGTATTATGAAAAGGGCGCAGGAAAAAGGACTGCTCACTATTAAGTTGCATAACCTTAGAAAATGGGCCATCAACAAACATGGACAGGTAGATGATTACCAATACGGTGGTGGCGCAGGAATGGTCATGATGTGTGAGCCACTGGCCAACGCCATTGATGAATTACAAGCAACAGAAAAATTTGAAGAAATAATTTTTTTAACCCCTGATGGAAAAACATTTGATCAAAAACAAGCCAATACCCTTTCATTAAAAAAGAGAATTTTACTTATTTGCGGTCATTACAAAGGCATCGATCAAAGAATTAGAGACTTGTATGTTACGCGTGAAATATCTATTGGTGATTATGTATTAAGTGGGGGCGAATTAGCAGCAGCCGTTTTGGTAGATGCCATTGGCAGAATTATTCCAGGGGTATTAAATGATGAAACCTCTGCCTTAACCGATTCTTTTCAAGATAATTTATTGGCGCCACCCGTTTATTCTAGGCCTGCCAGTTTTAGAGATCTTGAGGTTCCACCCATTTTGCTTACTGGCGATCCTAAAAAAGTAGCGCAGTGGAGACAAGAACAGGCATTGTCTCGTACCCAAGAGCGCAGACCCGACTTATTAACCGGAGAATAAGCCGTTTGTACATTTTTTTATAAAAATTCCTTAACTAATTAGCGCTGTATTGCTTACATATAGGATATTGCACATTAATAAATTATCCTATTGAGCCATTTTAGATTGAAACATACTATTTTTATAATTATCCTCTTTTCGAGCCTTACTATTCGTGCTCAAAACATATCTGAATTTCAAAAAGGCTATCAATTAAATATTCAATCCACCTCTGCTAAAATTAAAATTGATGGTATTTTGGATGAACCCTTTTGGGCTAGTACTGAAGTAGCCAAAGATTTTAAGAAAAAATATCCCAATGATATTGGTGAGGCCAAGCGCAAAACAGAAGTAAGATTTACATATGATAATGAAAATATTTATTTTGGATTCAAGGTATATGATAGTGGAACGGCTATCTCAAGAAGTTTAAAAAGAGATATAGGGTATGAAATGAGTGATGGAGTTGGTATTATGCTAGACCCCTTAAATAAAAAAACCAACGGGTTTTTCTTTTTTTTAAGTGCTTTAAATGTGCAATCAGAAGATCAATTAAGTTTATCATTTCAAGATAAACCTTCTTGGAGTTGGGATACCAAATGGTTTTCTGCCACCAAGGATTATGGTACTTATTGGATTGCTGAAATAATGATTCCTTTAAAATCTATCAGATACGATCCTAAACAATTACAGTGGGGCATTAATTTTTTAAGGGCCGATGCTAAAAGTAATGAGTACAGTACTTGGACCAAGGTGCCTCCTATCTTTAAAGGTTATGATTTAGGTTATATGGGCTTATTAAATTGGCCAGCATCCACACCTACTAGAAAAAATAATATTATTTTACTACCTTTTATTTCTGGTGCAAGCGCAGAAGACCAAGAAAATAGAAAATCTTTAAACAACACTGCTTCGGGTGGTTTTGATGCCAAAGTAGCCTTAAACGCTTCTCTAAATTTAGACTTAACTGTCAACCCCGATTTTTCTCAAGTGGAAGTAGACCAACAAGTAACTAACCTTACTCGATTTGATATTTTTCTTCCAGAAAGAAGAGGATTCTTTTTAGAAAACTCAGATTTATTCTCCAACTTCGGCATGCCCTTTATAAGACCCTTTTATTCTAGAACCATTGGACTAGATAAAGATGGCAATAAAATACCCATTTTATTTGGAGCAAGGATGTCAGGAAATTTAGACCGAGCAACGCGTATTGGAATTATGAATATGCAAACCGGAAAACAAGGTAATTATGCTGCTGAAAATTTTTCTGCAATTACTTTACAAAGGAGTGTATTGAAACGCTCTGTCATAAAAACTTATTTTTTAAATAGAGAGAATTCAATTTCAGAGGCAGAGGCCAAGAAAAATCCATTAGATAAATATGGCCGAAATGCAGGAGTTACCTTCGAATACTCCAATACCTCAGGAACTTTTAGTTCTTGGACCGACCTACATAAATCTTTTAAGGCTGACATAAACGATGATGATATTTACGCAAGTACTGGGTTTATGACACAGTCTAAGCATTGGAGTTATATTACCCTTATTGGGAGCTTAGGTAAAAACTATTATACCGATATGGGATTTGTACAAGGCATTGATAATTATGATGCCATTAGAGATACTTCTATACGAATTGGTTTTAAAAACTTATTCAATTCGCTTAGCTATAGGTTATTACCAGAAAAAGGACCCATTGCTAGAATGGTCTTACAACTTGAAAGTTTTGCCACCCTGCATCCCGATAATTCCATTAATCAAGCCGATAACAAATTGGGGACGGATTTTCAATTTAAAAATGCCTCTAATTTCGGTCTTGATTTTAAAAACACAATTGTCAACTTGATATATCCTATTTCCTTTACAGGTGAAGTTCCTTTACCAGCTGGACAGTATGTCTTTAATCAAATTCAAATCGACTACTTCTCTGATATGAGAAAATCATTTGGAATAGAAGGCAAGTTAAATATAGGCCAGTTTTACAACGGGCAAGTAAAAGGAATTGCCATGGGTATTACCTATAGAAATCAACCTCATTTTAATATACTATTAAGTGCTCAATTTAATAATATCGTATTTCCGAACCCTTATGGTAGTACTAATTTAGTTTTATTACAACCTAGGATAGAGTGGAATTTTAGTACAAAATTATTCTGGACCACTTTTGTACAATACAATACCCAAAGCAATAACTTCAACATTAATAGTCGCTTACAATACAGATACAAACCCATGAGCGATTTTTACTTAGTGTACACTGACAATTATTTTACAGACCCGTTGTTTAAAAACAAAAATAGGGCCCTTATTTTCAAGTTTAGTTATTGGTTTAATTTGTAGTGGCAAATACTAAAAAGGGCTCCTTTTATAGCGCCGAGCTAAATTATTAGCCGGATAATCCGCCTTTTATACATTTTTTAAAAAAAATCTACCACTTATTAAGGCTGTCATCTATACATAAAGGATATTTGCACCTCATGAAACTACTTCGCAATTTGGTCATTCTAATAGTACTACATAGTAGTATCATTTTGAATGCGCAAAGCATCACCGAATTTCAAAAAGATTTTCAATTAAATATTAGTCCCAGTTCTGGTGAGATAATATTAGATGGAATATTAGACGAGCCCATTTGGAAAGCCGCAGTTTTGGCGAATAATTTTATAAAAAAGTACCCTAATAATGTCGGAGCCCCTAAACAACTAACCGAAGTGCTTAGCACCTATGACGATAAAAACATTTATTTTGCGTTTAAAGTGTATGCCAAAGAAGGTCAAATTATAAAAAGTTTAAAAAGAGATGTAGGGTATGACATGAGTGATGGTATTGGAATAATATTGGATCCACTGAATCAAAGATCTAATGGATTTATATTCGCATTAACTGCTCAAAATGTTCAATCCGAAGATCAATTAACCGCCAATAGTGAAGAAAAACTTTCTTGGAGCTGGGATACCAAATGGAATTCTGCTACTAAAATGTATGCAGGTTATTGGATAGCAGAAATTGCCATTCCTTTAAAATCATTAAGGTACAATGATCAACAAAAATTTTGGGGAGTTAATTTTTTAAGAGGTGACTTACAAAGCAATGAGTATAGTTGTTGGACCAGAGTGCCCCCTGTTTTTAAATCCTATGATTTGGGTTATACGGGTGTTTTGAATTGGCCCGCAGCCCCACCAAAAACAAGTGCAAATAAAATAATATTACCCTATATCACAGGTACTGCTAACACCGATGATGAAAATGAGAAATTACTTCAAAATACAGGTGGGGCTGGATTTGATGCAAAAATGGCGCTCAACTCTTCTCTAAATTTAGACCTTACCGTGAATCCAGATTTTTCTCAAGTAGAAGTGGATCAACTCGTAACCAACCTAACTCGATTTGATATTTTTTTACCAGAAAAAAGAACTTTCTTTTTAGAAAATGCCGACTTATTTTCTAGTTTTGGCAACCCTATTTTTCATCCATTTTATTCTAGAACAATAGGTTTAGATAAAAAAGGCAATGCCATCCCTATATTATTAGGTGCAAGGCTTTCTGGCAATATTAACTCCTCTACAAGAATTGGGGTTATGGATATTCAAACCGGTGCAAAAGGTGGTTATGCTCCTGAAAATTTTTCAGCAGTCACGATACAAAAAAGCTTTTGGCAAAGATCTGTTTTAAAAACTTACTTTTTAAATAGAGAGAGTTTTATGTCAGCCGCTGATGCGAAAAAAAATCCACTGGACCAATATGGAAGAAACGCTGGCGTAACCTTGGTATTAAATAATACAGAAGGCACTAAAAGTGCCAATATAAGTTACCATCAATCCATAAAGCCAGGTATCAATCAAGAGGATGCCTATATAGAAGCCAATGTTTCGCGTACCGTTAACAATTGGACTTTATTGGGGGAAGTGGGGAATGTTGGGAAGAATTATTATACCGACATGGGCTATGTTCAAAGAATTGATAATTATGATGCATCAAGAGATACTTCTATTCGAGTAGGATTTAAAAATGTTTACGTCAATATTTCAAAAAAATTATTTATTACCAAAGGAAAAATTGGAAGAGTTCAGATTTCATTTGACAACTTTCTTGTGTATAACCCAGACAATTCCTTTAGTGAAAATGACATTAGTTTAAAAATTAATGCTGAATTGAGAAATAGCTCTGGATTACTTACTACTTTTACCAATAATAATTTGAATTTATTATACCCCACCAAGCCTGGAGACGGTGTTCCACTTCCTATTGGGAATTATCAATACAATCAAGTAAATTTTGTTTACCGCTCCGATATCCGCAAATTATTTAGTTGGAATGGCATGCTAACCCTTGGACAATATTACAACGGGAATATTCAAGGAATTGGCGCTGGTATTATTTGGAGAAGTCAACCCCACTTAACTTTCACATTGAATGGAGAGATAGACAAAATTCAATTGCCTAAGAAATATGGCAATAATAATTTAATTCTTATTGCACCCAAATTAGAATACAACTTTAGTACAAAATTATTCTGGACCACTTTTGTACAATTTAATACGCAAACAAATAACTTTAACGTTAATAGCCGACTACAATACAGATATAAGCCAATGAGTGACTTTTTCTTAGTGTATACCGACAATTATTTTACCGATCCAATGCTTAAAAATAAAAACAGAGCCCTTATCTTTAAGTTCAACTATTGGTTTAACTTGTAACCAACTTATTTTATGGATTCCAATTTTACCATTGAAGGGCAATATGTTGATATTGTAGGAAAAAATATATTTCCTGCCGCTGTCACTGTTAAAGAAGGAAGGATTACTTCAATCGAGCCCATTCCATCAGCTCCTAACCAATTTTTACTTCCTGGTTTTATTGACGCCCATGTACACGTAGAAAGCAGCATGCTTATTCCAAGTTCCTTTGCTCAAATAGCTGTAACGCATGGCACCATTGCAACCATTAGCGATCCTCATGAAATTGCCAATGTCTGTGGTGTGGAAGGCGTTCATTATATGATTGACAATGGAAAGAAAGTACCTTTTCATTTTTTCTTTGGCGCACCTAGTTGCGTTCCTGCAACGGAATTTGAAACGGCTGGCGCTACCATCAAAAGTGATGCGGTCGCTGAATTGTTAGCTAGTAATGACATCTATTATTTAAGTGAAATGATGAATTTTCCTGGCGTTTTATTCAAGGACGAGGAGGTTATGAAAAAAATAGCGGCTGCGCATAAAGTGGGCAAACCAGTGGATGGTCATGCACCAGGATTAAAAGGAGAAGACGCTAAACAATATATTGAAGCGGGCATCAGCACCGATCATGAATGTTACACCATAGAAGAAGCATTGGATAAATTATCCTACGGCATGAAAATATTAATTAGAGAAGGGAGTGCAGCCAAAAACTTCGAAGCCTTGTATGAATTAATTGATGATCACCCCAATAGTATCATGTTGTGCAGCGACGACAAACACCCTGATAGTTTACTAGAAGGGCATATTAATATCTTATGTGCAAGAGCGGTAGCCAAAGGAATAGACAAGTTTAATGTTTTAAAAGCGGCATGCATTAATCCTGTAAAACATTATCGACTTCCAACGGGTTTATTTAAAGTGGGCGATCCTGCTAATTTTATAGTGGTCAAAAATTTAATTGAATTCAAAGTGGTTCAAACTTATATCAATGGAAAAAAAGTAGCCGAAGAGGGGCAATCGTTTATTCCAATGATCCATGAAAAAGCCATCAATCAATTTAATGCCCTACCTATAAAAGCCAAGGATATAAAAATATCAGCGACAGATTATCCAAAAAAAAATGGACTTATTCCTGTAATCGAAGCCATCGATGGACAATTGATCACCAATTGCTTATGGGAAGCCTTAAGTATACAGGAAGGTGCGCTTCTTGCTGATACCAATAAAGATATTTTAAAAATAGTCGTGTACAACAGATACCATGCAGCGCCACCTAAATTGGCTTTTATAAAAAACTTTGGATTTACAAAAGGCGCCATCGCTTCCACAGTAGCTCATGATAGTCATAATATTATTGCAGTGGGTGCAACAGACGAAGAAATTGCAAACGCCATTAATGCAGTCATACATAAGCAAGGAGGGATTAGTTGTGTGCAGGGTTCGGCCATCAAAGTGCTTGGTCTTCCGGTAGCAGGACTAATGAGTCTCCAAGATCCCTATCAAGTGGCGGCTGCCTATACCGAAATAGATACCATGGCTAAATCCTTAGGTAGTTCATTGGGCTCGCCCTTTATGACCTTAAGCTTTATGGCCTTGTTGGTGATCCCACATCTAAAATTGAGCGACAAAGGCTTATTTGACGGAAATGGTTTTAAATTATTTTAATATTGCCGGCAAGAAACTTAGATTTGAAAAAATAATAACCGTATGGTTCATCATTTAAGCGAAAAGCATAGTTTAATTAGCAACTGGATTGCAGAAATAAGAGACGTTAGCGTTCAATCGGATCGCATGCGTTTTCGTCGCAATTTGGAAAGAATTGGTGAAGTAGCTGCTTATGAGATGAGCAAATTAATGTCTAGCACCGTCCAACAAACCACCACCCCATTAGGCATTCATCCATCAAAAGTATTGGCCGAACAACCCGTATTAGCTACTATCTTAAGAGCCGGACTACCTCTACATCAGGGTATGCTCAATTATTTTGACAAAGCCGACAATGCATTTATTTCGGCCTACCGAAAACATCAAGACGATGGAAATTTTGAAATAAGTATTGAATACTTAAGTTGCCCCGATTTAAATAATAGAGTTCTTATTGTATGTGATCCGATGTTGGCTACAGGCGCCTCCATGGTGCAAACCATTCAAGCCATCACCCAGCATCAAACCCCCAAAGAAATTCATATTGTAGTGGCTATCGCAAGTAAAAAAGGTATTGAAGCAGTGGAGGCTGCTTTAGGTAAAAACATACCCATTTGGTGTGGAGATATAGATGATTCCATCAATGACAAAAGCTATATTATACCAGGCCTGGGAGATGCAGGTGATTTGGCTTTTGGAACCAAAATACAGTCCTAAAAGACTAGTTCGTATATTTACTGCAAAAGGAACCCTTGCTTAAAGAACTCATCTTAGCCATTCGCGCTTATTTTAGTGCACATCGTTTTATTCTTCAACATCAGTTATGGAAGTGGATGATTGTTCCAGGAATTGTCTATGCTTACCTATTTGTAGTAGGCATGAATTATTTTAGTCAATCTTCTAGTTTTTTTATCGAATCAATTATTTTAAAAACGGGATTAAAATCATGGGTGGATGCTTTAAGCAACGATTTAATTGGATTTTTTATCACCATGGGAAGCTTTTGGTTGTGGTTTACTTTACTCTTATTTTATTTCGCTTTATTTAAGTATCTTTTTTTAATCTTATTTGCTCCTTTTTTCGCTTATTTACATTTACGCATCGATGCCATTCAAAAAAACACTGCCTATGTTTTTAATGATACTGCCTATAGAAAATTAATAACAAGAGCTTTATTGTTAAATGTGACCAACCTGCTATGGCAAACCGTTTATTTGATTCCCATAGTGCTCATTTGCACTTTGCCTATTATTGGATGGTTTACCCCCATTTTTACTATACTCATCGAATGTTATTTTTTAGGGGCTGCTATGCTGGATTACAGTTTAGCATCAGAACATAAGAACAAAATTGCTGCAGCAGCTTATGTAAACAACCACAAAGGATTGCCTATTGGCAATGGACTGATTTTTTATCTACTTCATTTTGTTCCTATCATCGGCTGGATGACTGCCCCATTTTATGCTTTAATTGCAGCACAACTAAATACACTAGAAGTTAAAGACAACGCTTAATGAAAACAGGAAAAGTTTATTTATTACCCATGGTATTGCATGAAGAAGGCTGGGAGGCTTTGCCTGCTGATGTAGTAAAGTGGATTCAGCAATGTGACGCCTTTTTTGTAGAAGATGAAAAAACAGCAAGGCGTTTTTTTAAGAAGCTATGGAAGGAGATGGTCATTGACAATTATATTTGGTATCCAATACATAAAGTGGAAGCAGAACAAATTAAAGCCTTCACGCAATTATTAAAACAAGGAAAAAATATTGGTATCTTATCTGAAGCGGGTTGCACAGGCATTGCCGATCCAGGTCAATTACTGGTGGCAGCAGCGCAAGAAATAGACGCTACGGTAAAACCTTATGTTGGACCTTCTTCGATTTTATTGGCTTTAATGGCCAGTGGTATGAATGGAAATTTATTTCAATTTCATGGTTACTTACCTATTGATGCACTAGAACGAAAAAATAAAATACAAGCATTGGAAGCCGATTGCTTAAAAAGAGCCTGCACCCAATTATTCATAGAAACGCCATATCGTAACAATCAACTATTAGAAGCTATTTTACAAAACTGCCATTCTAATACTCGTCTTTGTATAGCGGTTGATATTACTGGGCCTAACGAACAGATCAAAACCGAAACCATTGCTTATTGGAAGAGCAATAAGCCTGAATTGCATAAAAAATTAGTTATTTTTTTAATTGGGAACTAAGTAGGAATGGGTCTTTTGCGTATTAGCCGAAAAAAAATATTGCCTATTTTGAAGTAAGATGCCCAATGGAAAAATCAAATGCCCATTGGAAAGCAGCACATCCCTTATTATTTATTGCGGGGACATTAATGGCAGGCGTTGTCATGTCGACATTATTTTTAAGTCACATACATGACCCTGTTTATGCCATTATCATAATAGCCATTGGATTACTCCTTCTCCAAGTGAGTCTTCAATTTCCGATCCCCTCTTTATTTCGAAGTATCCTTGTTTTTTTAATTCTTTTGTCCTGGGGCGTATCTATTTACCTAGCCACTCAAGAAAAAAATTTAATCCGTTTTCCCTATCCAAAACCCTGGGTGGAAGGGTGTCGAAATTGGGTCATTCAAAAAATTAATACCACCATTATTTATGAAGAATCCAATGGTTTTGCATTGGCTTTATTATTAGGTATAAAATCCGATTTAAACAAAGAGCTACTGCAGGCCTATACACAGCTTGGCATCATCCATATTGTGGCTATTAGCGGAATGCATCTAGAAATTATTTTTAAAAACTTAACCCGTATCACCCAATGGATGCCAAGAAGAAAGTTTTATTTACTGCTAGAGTTGTTGATAGTATTAGCAGGCGTCTGGTTATATACTTTAATGGCATTTGCAAGTCCTTCTATCGTAAGAGCAAGCGTTTTTTTTAGTATTTATTTTATAGGTAAATTTTTACAGCAAAGCAACTATACACTCAATACAATTGCTGGGGGTATCTTAATTTTATTATTGTTCGATGTAAAAAATATAGAAAATATAGGTTTGCAACTGTCCTACGCAGCAGTAATTGGTATTCATTTATTTTACCCTTTATTAAATAAAATGTTGCCTATGGACAATCCATTCTTATCTTTTTTATGGAGTAATTTATGTGTGAGTGTCGCAGCACAGTTAATGACCCTGCCTATTTTGGTTTTTCACTTTCACCAAATAGCCAACCTGGTAATTGTAAGTAATTTCATCATGATCCCATTAAGCAATATTTTACTATATAGCTTAGTCATTTTAGTAATATGCCCACCTTTATTAGACCTACCTTATATGATGGGCCAATGCATTCAGCGTTACATTTTATGGATCAACGCTTGTATTCGCAATTTGTATGAGCAGCCTATTAGCAGTAGTATTCAAGTTCATTTTAATTCAATTCAAGTGGCCCTTTATTATGCCCTATTATGGTTAGTATACAAATGGCTCTATAAAAAACAAGCCATTTACTTGCTTTACTTGCTTGTGCTAATAGTTGGCTACAGGCTACTAAAGTTATTCAGTCTGGCTTAGTTTTTGTGGAAAAGCTGCAAGCACAAAAAATACAGAAGATAGTACCTTTGATTATGGAAAAGAAAATCAAATCAGCGCTCATTTCGGTATTTTACAAAGAGGGTCTTGAGCCCCTTGCAAAAACATTACAAGCCCAAAACATTACTATTTACTCAACAGGAGGAACGCAAAAATTTTTAGAGGATTTAGGCATCCCTTGTATTGGCGTGGAAACAGTTACTGGCTACCCATCTATTTTAGGAGGCAGGGTAAAAACATTACACCCATCCATTTTTGGTGGTATATTAGGAAGAAGGTATGAGCAACAAGATTTAAATGAAATGGAGCAATACAAAATTCCTGAATTAGATTTAGTGATTGTAGATCTTTATCCTTTTGAAGAGACGCTTAAAAGTACGGATGAAGAAAAATTAATTATTGAAAAAATAGATATTGGTGGCCCTTCTATGATTCGCGCAGCTGCTAAAAACTTCAGAGACTTAGTGGTGATTGCCGCCAAAGACGATTATGCCAAATTAAATACTATCTTAATTCAACAAAAAGGAACGACTCAGCTAGAACAAAGAAAAGCCTTTGCTGCAAAGGCTTTTGAGGTAGTGATGCATTATGATATTGCCATTAGTGATTACTTTAATCCAGGCAAAGTATTAAGATATGGAGAAAATCCACATCAAGTAGCCACTTTTTACGGGCACTTAGAAAATTGGTTTACTCAATTACATGGAAAAGAATTGTCTTACAATAATTTAGTGGATGTAGATGCAGCTATTGCACTTATAGGCGAATTGCCAAAAACTAGTTTTGCTATTATTAAACATACCAATGTATGTGGTGTAGCTCAAAGAAATACAGTATTCGAAAGTTGGACAGCCGCCTTAGCAGGGGATCCTGAAAGTGCATTTGGTGGTGTACTCGTAACCAATGCAACCGTTGATACTGCTACGGCCGAAGCCATTCAAGAATTATTTTTTGAAGTATTAATTGCTCCTGCATTTGAACCTGCAGCATTGGCTATTTTAACTACTAAGAAAAATAGAGTATTGCTACAACTTAAGCCTGGCGTAACTTTTAATCCCAATCAAAAGAAATCTATTTTAAATGGAACCTTAGAGCAAGGATTGGATCATGGCAATTACACCCAATGGGAGGAAGTCGGTGCAAGACATTGCACTGCTGCAGAAAAAGAAGACTTAATTTTCGGAAATATCATTTGCAAGCATTTAAAAAGCAATGCCATCGCATTAATCAAAAATAAACAATTGGTGGGCAAGGGTTGCGGACAAACAAGTCGCGTAGACGCATTAAGACATGCCTTAGACAAAGCCAAACAATTTAGTTTTGATTTAAAAGGAGCCAGTTTGGCATCGGATGCATTTTTCCCATTTGATGATTGCGTAAGAATAGCTCATGAACAAGGAATAGAAGCATACATACAACCAGGCGGTTCTGTAAGAGATAAGGATAGCGTTGCTTATTGTCAAGCCAATGGCCTGGCGATGGTGATGACTCAATTGAGACATTTCAAACATTAGGAAAAGAAATAAATCGGGTAGCCGAAACCATGGCCAGTCAAAAAAAAGCATACCTCGCATTAACCATTACCAGTGTGGTTTGGGGAACTACTTGGGTAGCAAGCAAAATGGGTGTTGCACATGTACCTGCTTTTGAATTAGCTAGTATTCGGCAATTCATGGGCGGTACTATTTATGTAGTTTTCTTTTTATTCATGGGACAAAAAATTCCCACCAAAAAACAATTTGCTTGGTTGATACCAATGGCGTTTTTGATGTTTGTTTCTTCCAATGGAATTGCTACCTATGGTTTACAATTTATCACCAGTGGTTTAGCCGCTTTAATTGCTGCACTGTACCCGCTATCGGTGGTGTTGATAGAAAGATATTATTTTAAAGCCATTAAAATAACGCCACAAACCTTACTAGGATTGTTTTTGGGTTTATTAGGAATTATATTTATTTTTTACAAAGACAGTTTACAAATGCATGGCACTCATTATTTATTAGGTGTAGGATTGTCTTTGTTTGCGATGATTACCTGGAGTGTAGGATCCATTATTATGTCCAGAAATAAAATTGATATTAATGCCTACTATTCCATAGGATGGCAAATGTTAATTAGCTCTTTGACCATGGGTTTAATCACCCTCTTCACTGGGAATTATATTCCTATTCACGAAATTCCTGCTAAAACCTGGGGTATTTTGGCTTATATGATATTGGGCGGATCGGTGCTTTCCTTTGTAGCTTTTGTATATAGCATGAAGCATTTAAAGCCGGCTATAGCCAGTTTGTACGCTTATGTAAATCCCATTGTAGCTATTTGGGTAGGCTCTTTATTACTGAATGAAAAAATGTCTTTTAATAGTATTATTGGAACCATTTCCACATTAGTGGGCGTATATTTAGTTAACAATAGTTTGAAAAGACAGAAAGATCCAGTGGAAGCCATGGCAGATGCAGATGCTATGTAAACTTTAGTTTCTACGCCCTTCTTTATAAAGTTGATTAAAGGTTTTATTAGGAAATTCTAAAGGAGCACGCTGATTGCTCCAACCTTTAAACATTTTATTAATGACCCAATTTTTTATTGGTGCAGTTCCTTGATTCATTAAATTTCGACTCAATGAAGTTTGCTTCCACATTTTCCATGCAAACTTTTCAGCATAACTACTTTCCCCAACTTCCACCGATTGCTTTCTGTTATCTAATAACAAATCATGCAAATTGATGCGCACTGGACAAACTTCAGTACAATTACCGCATAAACTTGATGCGTAACTTAAATGTTTGTAATCGTGCATGCCTCTTAAATGAGGCGTAATCACACTTCCAATAGGTCCACTATACGTAGTGTCGTAAGAATGTCCTCCAATGTTTTTATAAACAGGGCATGCATTTAAGCAAGCCCCACAACGGATGCAATACAGCGCCTCTCTACTTTTCGCATTGGCCAGTAAATCGGTTCTTCCATTGTCTAATAAAATAACAATCATCTCTTCTGGACCATCCGTTTCATCGGATTGCCTAGGACCAGAAATAATACTATTGTAAACAGTAACTTGTTGACCCGTTCCAAAAGTGGCTAAGAGCGGCCAAAATAAACCTAAGTCGGTGATAGATGGAATTACTTTTTCGATGCCCACTATGACAATATGTGTTTTGGGCCATGAAGCAGAAAGTCGAGCATTCCCTTCGTTTTCGGTAAGTGCAATACCACCAATGTCTGGAATAATAAAATTGGCCCCCGTTACGCCAATTTCAGCTTGTACATATTTATCTCTTAAATTTTTTCTAGCCACCAAGGTTAATTCCTCGGGGGTTAAATTAATATCGGTTCCTAATTTTTCATTAAATAGTTTCGCCACATCTTCCTTGCTCTTGTGCATTGCCGGCGTAACAATATGGTAAGGAGCTTCTCCATCCATTTGTTGAATGTATTCTCCTAAGTCAGTCTCCACGCTTTCAATACCAATTGATTCTAAATAATTATTTAAATGAATTTCCTCAGTCACCATACTTTTGCTTTTCACAATCGAATGACATTTTTTTTCAGCGCATAAGTCACCAATCAAATTCAAAGCTTGTTCAGCATCCTCCGCCCATAAAACTCGGCCTCCTCTTTTAGTAAGTTGCTCTTCAAATTCCAATAAATAAGTATCTAAATGTTCAATGGCTTCCCATTTTCTATTTTTAGCCATTTCTCTAACTCTTTCCAAATCGGTAAATTGTTCTTTCCCTTTTGGAACGACTGCATTGTACTTGCCAATATTAAAATTAATTTTTTTTCTATGCTCCAAGTCAACAGCTTTGGCATTGCTTTTAGTAAGAAAGGATTTGGCGAAGATGTTTTCCATTGAAACAAAAATAGTTATTTATTCTTAAGATGTTTTGCAGAAGCTTCTAATGCTTCATAAAAAGTTTCCCCATATTTTCTAACAATGGATTCCTTTAAAAATACATAAGCAGGTACTTTTAGCTTGACCCCCAAGGAGCAAGCTGCTTTGCAGAGATCTTCCCTAGGCTCATAATTCATATACTCCATATTGGGATCAGCCTTACTTTTTTGAACTTTAATGGGAAACAAGTGACAGCTGATTGGTTTTTTCCATGGAATTTTACCATCATTATAGGCTTGTTCAAAAGCACATTTAATAATTCCTGCCTTATCCCTAAAACCATAAGCACAAATTTGACCATTTAAGGTAGGAGTCACCCAGCCAAACTCTCGGTCATATAAAAATTGACCCACTTGTTTTACTTCTTTGATGCCTTCTTTGGTCATATATGGCTCCACTAGATCATAGTATTCTTTAATAAATTCTTTCTCTTGATTTTCTAAGGGAGCTCCGGCATCACCATCCTCACAACAACCGCCTTTGCATTTTGTTAAATCACAAACAAATTGCTCTTCCACTACCAAATCACTTACTAAAACAGAATCAATAATAATCATAGCTAAAATTATGGTACAAAGATAGTTTTATTTCCAACGAAATGTATTTACTAAATGCTTCAAGTCCTGATATAAAAAAGCATTCACAGGTGCTAAGGAATCTTCATTGGGCGTAGTATCTATATAAAGCGCTCCTCTAAAAAAATGAGTGGTGGAATCGGTTAAAAAAAACTGATAGCTAGTGGCTACCTCGCCTCCAATGTGAAAAAATACGCCTTCCACCCCCTGCTCATTAGAAAATAAAGAATCATCAATAAAACTGGCTCTACTATTATGATTATTAGCGAAAGTATACGCATCTCTAATTAAAGTGTCCAACTGCTGTGCCTTCATTTTAGAATAGCTTATGTATAAAGTAGCCCCCATGGTTGGGAAATGAATATTAATCCAGGAATCTGTTTTCTTACTAGCACCAAAGTAATTAACGTTATTATCAATTTGGGCATAGGTAGGAAATTCAAATGTATAAGGATAACCTTGTTGGCTAAAAGCCTGATAGGTTTTTTCGGGGAAAATGATGGATGAATAGCCTTTATTTTTATTGCCAAAGGGCGAATTGCAGGCCGCTAAAAATAAAAGGGAGGAAATAAAAAAACTAATTAAAAACCTATACATGATCGGGAAATTGTGTGGACAAAGGGGTAATAATTAATTGAATTTTATGAATTCTATTTTTTTGAATTTCCATTACCGTAAAACTAAATTGTTTGTATTTTACTACCTGTTGAAGCATTGGAAAATGACCCGCCAATTCTAAAAACAAACCCGCCATGGTATCACTTTCTCCTTTCACTGCATCAAAGGTATTGGTGGCGATATCTATAAAATTACAAAAATCATTTATGGTAGCTTTCCCTTCAATGCTATAATGATAATTATCAATTTTTTTAATCATGGATTCTTCATCGTCAAATTCATCCTTAATATCCCCCACAATTTCTTCTAAAATATCTTCTAAGGTAATAATACCACTAGTGCCGCCAAATTCATCCACCACCACCGCAAAATGAATTCGTTTCAATTGGAACTCTTTCAATAAATCTTCAATCATTTTTTGTTCATGAACAAAAAAAGCAGGTCTAATTAATTGTTTCCAATTGTAATGCGCCCCTTCATTAATATGGGGAATGATGTCTTTGGTATGTATCATCCCAACGATAGTATCTAAATCATCTTTAAAAATAGGGAATCGACTATAATTGTGTTCTTTAATATGATCCAGCAAGGCATTAAAACCAATCTGCTCTTCAACCCCATCCACATCCAGCCTGGTTTTCATAATTTGCTTCACAGATATGTTTCCAAATTTTACAATCCCTTTTAAAATACTTTTTTCATGTGTTTGATGCACAGGAGAAGTAGTTAATTCAATGGCATGATCTAATTCTTCCATGCTGTAGGAATTATTATTGCGTTTTTGTGCCATTATTTTTTCAATACTATTGGTATACTTCACCATAAAAGAACTAGGCTTAGAAAAAATAAAATAGACGGCTTGAATAATAAAGCTAAAGTCTTGCGCAAAACGAATATTGTTTTGCGTAGCCATAACTTTGGGCAAAATTTCTCCAAAAAATAATAAAAGTAAAGTGACCAAAACTACTTTTACCACAAATTCAAAACCAGGCAAGGCTATTTTATCAAAACTAAAAAAATGATCAATAATTACATTGGCAATTAAAATAATACAAATATTTATAAAACTATTCGCAATTAACATGGAGGTCAATAACTTCTTGGGCTCTTCCAGCAACACAACAATTCTTTGCAGGGGTCTATAAGGTTTGTTTTTGATGGATTGAATGTCTTTGTAGGACAAAGAAAAAAATGCCACTTCCGATCCGGCAATCACAAAGGAGAGAAACAATAAAATAAACATTAAAATCAGTAGCGCACTATCTTGTTGCAGCTGCAACAAATAATTAATTGAGGAAATAAAAAGAGGTCCCGAATGAGGTTCCAAAATAAACTTGTTTTACGAGTGGAAAGTTACCGATTTTAAAAAGACAAATTGAAAAATTTAAGCGATCTACCTATTTTTTAAAAAATCAATGATCACTTTTGGAAAAGGATAGTTGCGCAATTTAGTTTTAGGCACCCAAATAGCCTTAGAAAATACGGCTGGCTTACTTTTAAGGGCTACCTCAATAAATCTAATGGTCAATTGTTGATGCGTAAGTAGTTGATGCACAGGTGCAGAAACCATTGAACTTATTACCTCCTTATTTTTTAGGGCCAATTGATTTTGAAGTACCTGTTGAAGGTAGTCATGGTTGACAGGAAGCAAACTGTTATTTTCCACTAAATAAAATTGATACAAGCCTGCCCAAATATCTTCATTACCCCGTTTTTGGAGGAGCCAATTATTTTGATAATTAAAAATGAAAAAGTCAAAATACCTTTTTCGCTTTTGAATTTGTTTTAATTTAATAGGCAATACATTAATTTGATTGCTATTAAAAGCAACGCAAGTTTTTTGCATGACACAACTATGACACAAAGGCGCCATAGGCTTACATATCGTAGCTCCAAAATCCATCAAGGCTTGATTGTAAAGTCCCGCCTTTTTTTTGTCTAAATTTTCAAAAGCTATTTTATTAAATAGCTGAACCCCCTCTTTGGTATCTATGGCGGTGGCTATTCCATAAAATCTAGAAAATACTCTAAATACATTTCCATCCACTACTGCATGGGGTAAATTAAATGCAAAAGAAGCAATAGCAGATGCGGTATAAGGACCTATTCCTTTTAAAGCCAATAATGCTTCATAGGTATTGGGGAAAATGCCCTCATATTTGTCCACTATATAACGAGCGGTATGTAATAAATTTCTGCAACGATTATAATAACCTAACCCTTCCCACAATTTAAAAACCTGTTCATCTTTGGCATTGGCCAATTTAAAAATGGTGGGGTATTTTTTTACAAATTTTTCATAATAGTCCCAACCCTGTTCGACCCTGGTTTGTTGTAAAATAATCTCGCTTAACCAAATCTTGTAGGGATCTAGCTCTCCTTTCCAAGGCATAGGTCGATGGTTGCTATTTTTATTCCATTTAAGCAATAAATGAGTAAAGGCAGTTGACATAATAACAAAAATGAGTTAAAAAGGCCAAAATATAGCAGTTTTTAAGAATTCGGGCGAAGATCTATATATATAATAATAATTATATATTAAATAATAATATGCGTAGAGGGCTATAATTATGTATCGAAATGAATAAAATTAATAGAATATAGTTGTAAAAAGGAAAAATTACTTTATTTTTAATACTGAACCACAAAACTAAATTTCATGAGAAAATCTGATCTCATCAATCAAATATCTGACAAAACTGGAATCCCTAAAGTGGACGTATTAGTTACTTTAGAAACTATGTTTAAGGAAGTGAAAGAAAACTTAGCGAACGGCCAAAACA
>CANHLZ010000014.1 GCA_947461595.1 Bacteroidota bacterium
AGATATAAGAAATGGGTCTCAATTAGAGTGTGTTAATTGTACCGCATGTATTGATGCCTGTGATGAAATCATGGATCATATTGATAAACCCAAAGGATTGATTAGGTATGCTTCGGAAAATGGGATAGCTAGTAAACAAAAAACCACCTTCACTTGGAGGTTGAAGCTGTACACTATTGTGTTAACCTTGCTATTGTCTTTTTTAGCCCTATTGCTCATTACAAGGGCTGATGTAGCTGCAAGAATTTTAAGAACACCAGGGCAGACCTATCAATTACTAGACCATAATAAGATTAGCAATTTATACAATATCAAATTAGTGAATAAAACCAGAAAGAATATTCATTTAGATATTAAATTAGAAAATATAGAAGGGGAAATTAAACTAATTGGACCTGTGGATGTGCTAAAGGAATCTTATTTCCAAACTAGTTTTTTTATTACTTTAAAAAATGAACAATTAAAAAGAAGAAAAACAAAAATCAAAATAGGTCTTTATGAAAACGGTCATAAAATGGATGATTTAACCGCAATTTTCTTAGGACCTTCTATTTAAAAAACATAGTATGAAACTAAATTGGGGACATAGCATTATAATTGTTTATATCATTTTTGTAGGCGGAATACTTTTGCTTGCCATAAATGCTTATCAGCAAAAATTTGACTTAGTGCAAGAAGACTATTATGGAGCTGAACTTAAATTTCAAACAGTTATTGATGCTTCTAAAAGAGCTAATGCATTGGGTGCCGAATTGAAGCTTACTTTAAAAGACAACAAGTTATGGATACAATTACCAGCAATATTAGAAAAGGGAGAACTAACAGGGGAGGCTCATTTATATTGTATTGCGGATGAAAAAAGAGACTTAATAAAAAAGGTAGCCGCTAATAATGGACAATTTGAAATAGAGTTATTAACTACTACCAAAGGAAATTATACGTTGAAATTATCGGTTGAGCAGAAAGGTATATCTTATTATTTTGAGAAAAAGGTAAACCTATAATTATGAACATGCAAGCTATTTTTGAGATTGGATTTTTAATGGGGCTTTTAGGTAGCTTGCATTGCATTGGAATGTGTGGACCATTGGTTTTAGCATTGCCTATGGCACATAAAACTAATGTTCAAAAATGGGGGGCACTTTTTTTATATCATTTTGGTAAAATAACAAGCTATGGTTTTTTAGGAATTATTTTTGGTTTATTTGGTAGTCAACTGCCATTGAAGGGGGTGCAAGAAAATTTGTCCATCGTGATTGGCGCAATTATGATAATCTATGTTATATATGTTTTTGTAATTAAGCCAAAACAAAGAAGGGTGCTCTTACAATTTAATTTTTTATACTCAAGTATCACAAAGAAATTAGGCTTATTGTTTAAAAGTCAAAATAGATTTGCTTTTTATTTTATTGGGATATTAAATGGATTACTTCCTTGCGGAATGTTGTATTTAGCTTTGACTTCGGCATTGGCCACTCAAAATTTACTACAGGGAGGGTTATTTATGATATTTTTTGGATTGGGTACTGTTCCTGCATTAATCATGGTGGCCTTTGGAGGACAGTATTTTGGTATAGTATTTAGGCAAAAGGTACAATCAGTATTACCGTTATTTATTTTTAGTATGGGATTACTGCTAATACTAAGAGGTATGAGTTTGGGAATACCTTTTATAAGTCCTCATTTAGGAATTGGTATCAATGCGATGCATTGTCATAATTAATTGGTTATGAATAAAGAAATTGTGTTTCAGGAAATAGAATCATTAATAAGGTCCATGGACTTTATACAGGAGGAACAAGCTTTTATCAAAAGAAAGCTTAGTAGCTTTTTGGAGAATATAGTTATGCATGACTTTATAGAATGGGCTGAAGATTTACAATTGCAAATCATTAATAGAGAAACAGCTATAAAATTATTAAAAAGTGATATTGTTACTTTACGAAATAAAGTAAAAGCAACTAAGTCAATTAATAGTATTATTGATGCTTCCTTAGTACTTGACTTTAAAAAGTATAAACAGCAAGTTGTTTATTTGGAGAACGAGTTTATATTATGGAAAAATGAAGTCAATGAAAGGTTTGAAGCTATCCCTACTTAAATGTAGAAAATCTTGTCTGATTTTGGGTTCACTTAATTAAACAAATTAGCTAATTTTTTTTCATCTATAATTACAATTTTACCTTCTTTAATTTCAATTAACTTTTCTGATTTAAAATCACTAAGGGTTCTTATTAAACTCTCTGTGGCGGTGCCTGCGATATTGGCTAAATCCTCTCTGGAGATAGAAATGGAAAAGTTTTCAATAGATCCTTCTTTAGCGTATTTCTTTTTTAAAGTAAGCAAAGCGTCGGCGACTCTTTTTCTTAAACTGTGGTAGGCCAATGCCACCAATTGTTGCTCTTTTTCTGTTATATTATTTGCCAATAGTTTAATCACTTTTAAAGCCACTTCTTGATTGTGGGTAAGTAAATGTTCAAATTCTTTTCTTGGGATTACTCTAATGGAAGACTCTTCTAAAGTCTCAGCAAACTCTTCATATATTGCATTTTCAATGAGTGGGATATGTCCAAAAAAGTCACCAGGGGATAATAGTCCAGTAATTAATTCTTTTCCACCATCACTGGTTTTGTATACTTTAATCTTTCCAGTTTCAATATAATAAAGTTTATTAGGGTGTTGTCCCTCAGAATAGATGATTTGTTTTTTCTTGTAATCGATCACGTCATGTGCTTCCAATGCCTTATACATTTCATCCTTATTGCCTAACTCTGAAATTATTTGGTACCATGCTTCAATGCCTCGTCCATCAGCATTTTGTTGAATCTTCACTTTTTCAATACGTGCGCGAATGGCATTGATTAATTCAGAATCAGAAAAAGGTTTAGTTATGTAATCATCTGCACCCATTTCCATTCCTTTGCGTAAATCATTTCTTTCGCTTTTGGCACTTAGAAAAATAAAAGGGATATGTTGTAGGTCGGTATTTTTACTTAAAATTTGGAATACACCATAGCCATCTAATACTGGCATCATGATATCGCATACGATTAAATCAGGAGGATTGGCCATAGCCATCTCTACGCCAATTTTTCCATTTTCGGCAGTGCTTACATTGTAATTAGCCAATGTTAAAATTTCGGCAGTATTTTCTCTTAATGCTTCATTGTCTTCAATTAGTAAAATTTTTTCCATAAGAAATATATTATTTATTCAAAATCATTTACAATTTTAGTAGGTAGTTGTATTTCAAAAGTGCTTCCTTTTTCAAATTCGCTATGGTATTTTATAGTTCCTTTTAAAATTTCAATATATCTGCCTACAATATGTAGCCCAAGTCCAGTGCCTTGTATGTTAGTGACGTTAGTGGCTCTAAAAAATCGTTCAAATAAATGTACTTGGTCGCTTACTGGGATACCAATGCCTTTGTCTGTAATTTTAACTGTTGTGGTATTTTGAGTGACTTCTGTTTCAATTAAGATGATGGAATGCTCAGGAGAGAATTTAATAGCATTAGAAATAAGGTTAATCATTACATGCTTAAGTAAGTTACTATCGGTATAGGTGTTAGCCAAGCCTAAGTGTTTGTATTGAAAACCTTGACCTGATTTAAGTAAAACAGACATTTCGTTGATAATATAATTAAAAAAAGTAGGCATATCAAAATGTTCAGATTTTACATCCACTTTACCTTCTTCAATTTTACCTAAGGACAGAAATTCGTTTAAAATATCGGTAAGTGTTTTAACAGAAGATTTAATTCGGTCGATATGCTTGTCTCTTTTATGTTGTTCTTCGGTAGAGATGTATTTAGAAAGCAAGGAGATGGATGAAAGAATGGTACTTAATGGGGTTCTGAATTCATGAGAGGCCATTGAAACGAATCTTGATTTTAAGTCGTTCACTTCTTTTTCTTTTTCTAAGGACAGCGTCAACTCTTCTTTTGAAGCTTTTAATGCATTTAAGGTAGCTTGGAGTTCATTGGTTCTCAAATCAACAGTATCTTCCAAGTTGGCATTTAGTTTTTTCATTTCTTCATTCACCAATTCCATTTCTGCTTGTTGCAATATTATTTTTTCTTCATTTACTTTTCTTTTAGTGATATCTGCTATATAAGCAATCGCAAACTGTTCCTCACCGGTTTTAAAATGCCCCAAACTAATTTCAACGGGAAACTCGGTACCATCCTTTTTTAATCCTGAAAGAGTCATGCCTAATCCCATGGTCCTTGCCTTGGGTTGTTTAATATAATGATCACGATAGCCAACATGTTGGTGGTGATACCGTTGAGGAATTAATTGTTCAAGCAATTGACCCACCATACTATCACTATTATAGGCAAATAGGGTATTGGCAAAATCATTGGCCATTATAATCACCCCTTGTTTGTCTATTACTATAATAGCCATAGAGGCCGAATTGAATAAGGCTTCGAATTTAATATCGTTGTTGATGGAACTTGATTCTTTATTGGGCATAACTGGTAATAAGAAATAAGTACTCTGAAGTTACCATTTTTTTCACTATTTGACTGATATCTAATTAATTAGATAAATAAAGAGGTATTATTTGTTTCATTATTACCTATCGTATTTATTTAATCATTAAACACAATGAAATAAATAACATAACAAAAATATAAATATGAAATAATATTATAAAATTTATAAAATAAATTCTAATTTAGCATTATTAATTAACATATAAATAAATAATATATGTTGTAAATTTATATAAAATGTTGAAAAACAGCTATTTAAGTAAAATATAAAATGATCCATTCAAATTTAAAATTGAAAAATTTACATTACTATATTAAATTCTTAGTAAATATAACATATATAAAAAATTATAATATAAATTAAACCACACCCTATGAAAAAAACAATGACATTACTATTAGTACTTTTTTTAACAATGGAAACAATGGCTCAAATGGATAGTACAAAAGCAGCTTCACCGTCTCCAAGTAATTCAACCACTTTCACTTATTATGTTGATGGTTATTATAAAAGTGATTTTGCCAGTAAGCCAGAAAACAATAAAACTAGTTTTACCAATTCAAGTAATGCATTAAAATTAGGAATGGCTTCTTTTAAAGTAGATCAAGTGATTGGTAAATTTGCTGCAACTGTAGATTTAGGGGTGGGTAAAAGAGCAGAAGAGTTTTCATACAATGACAAAGGAGTTGCGACGGTATTTAAACAAGCTTTTGTAAGTTATGCTCCAAATTCAACTATCAAGTTTACTGCAGGTAAATGGGCTACCCATGTTGGGTTTGAATTACTGGATGCCTATTCTAATAGAAACTATAGTATGAGTTATGGTTTTTCTTATGGACCTTTCTTTCATACAGGTATTAGAGCAGATATCGCATTAGGTGGTAAGTCTGCCATGATGATAGGTGTTGCACAACCAACCGATTTTGTTAGTTCTTCTTCCCCCGATAAAATGCTCATTGCCCAATTTAGTACTGGAACAAAGGATGATAAGTTAAAAGCTTTTTTGAATTATCAAGGAGGCAAAGACAAATCACAATTTGATTTAGTATTAAATGGGGTGGTGACCAGTCAAATTGCTATCAATTATGACGGTACCGTTGCCAATATAGCTGGTGCTAACTGGAGTAGTAATGCACTTTATGTCAATTATGATCCAAGTGCAAAGATTGGATTTACTTGGAGATCAGAATTTTTTAATGACACAAAAAGTGCAGTAGGGGTAGGAACCTCCATTTTTCAAAATACATTCTCTGCGAATATTCACTTTGCCAAGTTAACCTTGATTCCAGAATTAAGATTTGACAATGCTAAAGACAAAATATTTTTAAATAATAATAGCCATCTAAATCAATACAGTGGAAATTTCTTATTGGCTGTTGTATATAAATTTTAATGGATCCTAATTATTCATGAGCGTTTTGTTGCTATCAAGCGCACAAGAATAGTTCCTACGTTTTTTATAGTTCAAGGTTTATTGGTTTTAAGCAAGCAATCGTTAACCAGGGCCCCATTTCTATGGGGCCCTCTTTTTTGTTAATCTTTCCAACGCCATTCTCCAGCAATTTGTAATGGCTCTTTTAAATTATTCTTGATTAAGAAATTTTTAGTTTCTTCGTCTGTGAAATGTTTTGATTTAATTTCTGCAGCGTCTGCGATGCCATACAATAACATTGAACCAAAGCGAACTGTATTTTTCATACCCTTTTCTTCTACTAAGCTAAATACATCGCAATCCGCATGGTAACATGGTCCAGCATTTTTTGGAAGTCCACCCCCGGCAGCTCCGCCAGTAGGAACGCCTTGTAACATAAAGGGTTGGTTGTCGCTGTGTAAGCCCGCGCCCACTCTAAACATATTGGTAAAAGAAGTATCAATTGAATGTGCAATAGCTCCAATACCACTGATTAATTCTCTACTATCTTCTGAACTAGTTGAATAACCTTTAGGATCATTGGTCATATCGTAATTGAGCATGTATCTAATTTGGTCAATACTTTTATTTTTGATCGCATCATTTACATAGGCTCTTGAGCCCAATAAGCCTTCTTCTTCTCCCATGAACATCACAAATTCAACTGTTCTTGCAGGGTTTAATTTTAATTTAATAAAAGTACGTGCCATATCTAAAACAGAAAAGGAACCAATGCCATTGTCCATTGCGCCTGTAGCTAAATCCCAGCTATCTAAGTGCCCGCCAATAACAATTTTTTCATTGGGTATAGATTTTCCAGTAATGGTAGCTACCACATTGCGCGCTTTAATCATTCCAGAAAAATTATTCATGGTTATATGACTAAATAATTTTCCATTAGCAAGTTGATCTCTTAATGCAAGTCCATCTTCCTTACCAACACATATGGCAGGGATAGGGATTAATTTTCCTGTAACTGAAGCTGTTCCAGTTAATAATACACCATTGTCTGCGGTATTAATGATAATCATTCCTTTCGCACCATATTTTGTTGCCAATGCTGTTTTTTCACTACGGTGTAGTGAAGGAGTCCCTGCTTTTGAGTTAGGAAGTACGCCTAAATATACTAAGGCTATTTTGCCTTTTACTTTGTCTGGATTAGCCAAATAATCATCTTCAACACCATTACCCATTTCTACTACTTCTAGGCTCACATCCGCATTAACAGGAGAGTGAGCTAATGTAACAGATTTAATATCTTTTTGATGTTGTAAGTCTGCACCTATTGTAACATGAATTTTGCCCCTGCTCCAACTTTCCACTTCAAAGGGCTGAAAACGCAAATTAGTAAAGCCATAAGATTTTAATAAATCAAAAGTGTATTGTTCGGCTTTCTTGCCATTGGAAGAGCCTGTTAATCGATGTCCAATGGTCTCGGATGCAATTTTAAGCGAATTGTACGCATTAGAATTGGCAGAAACTTCCGTATTGATGTTCTTGAAAATGGCATTCCAACTAGGGTTAATTTGGGCGTTTATACTGTTACCAAATAGTAATAGTAAGATCCCAAGGGCAAAACTTGTGTTTTTCATATTGAGTTTAATTAGACTACTAATTTATCCTAAATAAGTCAAATCATAGGAAACTTTTTTACCAACGGCAGGGGAAAATGGGGTATCATTGAATAGAAAGAAAGCCAAATAAGCTGTACTTTTAACAAGACAAATTTGTCAATCTAAGGTACTATACCAAGTACTTGCTTAAATTAAAATGTATGTTATTTATTCTTTTAGGAGTTGTTCTATTTTTTGCAGCGGGAGCTGTACAAAATCTTAATTTGCCAGTGGCCCTGCCTACTGGAACCATTCGAACTATTGGGTTGGTTGTAATTATAATAGGGGTGCTTACTTCGTCTATTAAACAAATAGATGCAGGTCAAATAGGTGTAAAATCAATGTTTGGGAAAGTGCAAGACGATGTCATCACCAGTGGGTTGAATTTCGTAAATCCATTGGTACAAGTAAATACCATTGATGTTAGAACACAAAATTATACCATGAGTGGTGTGCATGCCGAAGGAGAAGTGGCTGGGGATGATGCCATTCGAGTTTTAACTGCAGATGGGCTGGAGGTAGTGATTGATTTAACTGTTTTATATCGAGTTCAATCTTCTGAAGCGCCAAAAATTGTTAGAGAAATTGGTTATGATTTTAAAAATATTATCGTAAGACCTATTACTAGAACTAAGATAAGAGATAATGCAGTGTATTATACAGCGGTAGATTTGTATTCAGTGAAACGCGACGAGTTTCAAAGTAGAATATTTAAAACCATCGAAGAGAACTTAAAGATAAGAGGCCTGGTTTTAGAGCAATTATTAGTAAGAAACATTGTGTTGCCTGCTACAGTAAAAGCGTCTATTGAAGATAAAATTAAAGCGGAGCAGGATGCGCAAAAAATGCAGTTTGTGTTACAGAAAGAAAAGCAAGAGGCAGAGCGTAAAAGAGTGGAAGCGCAGGGTATAGCCGATTATCAAAAAATTATAAGTTCAGGATTGGGGGATAAGCAATTACAGTATGAGCAAATCCAAGTAATGAAAGGATTAATCACTTCACCCAATGCGAAAGTAATTATAATGGGTGGGGGCAAAACGCCAATCATATTAGATGCTAAGTAAATATCCAATTTCAAAAACAATCAAACGTTAGTAGTTAGGATTAATGACAGAGGCTCATTTATAAAAGGGCGCATTATAGATTTAACTAAAATAACAGCTAAAGACTTAGGGTTAATAGGGGATTGAAAAGTAAAAATTAGGTACAAAAAAAAGTAGGTGTAATTTTTTTTTTGTACATTTCATAAAATTTAATACAATAAAATAAATAAAATTAGCGTATGGAACATTTATTAGGGCCACTCGATTGGTTGTTTATCGTTTTATATTTGATTGTTATTGCGGGTGTAGCAGTATGGTCAATTAGAAAAAGTAAAGAATCGCCATCCGATTATTTTTTAGCCAATCGAAATTTAGGTTGGTTTGTTATTGGTGCATCTATTTTGGCCTCCAATGTTGGTTCAGAACATATTGTAGGTTTAGCAGGTACTGCAGCAAGTTCTGGAGTAGTGATGGGGCATTATGAATTACACTCTTGGATTATTCTAACCTTAGGTTGGGTTTTTGTGCCTTTTTATATGAGAAGCATGGTGTATACTATGCCAGAGTTTTTAGAGAGAAGATTCAACGCTAAATCGCGTATCCTTTTATCCATTATTCAGTTGTTAAGTTATATTATTACAAAGGCATCGGTAACTATATTTGCCGCAGCCACAGTAATTACTATATTCTTTCCAAGTGTTGATTTTTGGACTGCTGCAATTATATTAGTAATCATAACTGGGGTGTATACCGTATTTGGAGGATTACATGCAGTAATGTATACCGAAGCCATTCAGGCGGTGGTATTGTTAGCAGGATCTGCCATACTTATGTTCTATGGTTTACATGAAGTGGGCGGATGGAATAGCTTAATGGCTTCTATCCCTAAAGAAAAATTGAATATGTTCCCTCCATTAAGTGATCCTAATTTCCCATGGGCAGGTATATTATTTGCTTCTCCCATTGTGGGGGTATGGTATTGGTGTACCGATCAGCATATTGTACAAAGATGTTTAGCGGGTCGTGATGAGAAGGAAGCACGTCGTGGTACTATTTTAGCTGCCTATTTAAAAATATTGCCTTTTTTCATTTTTTTAATCCCGGGATTAATTGCTTATTCTCTAGCTCAACAAGGGAAATTACATTTAGTAGATGCCAACCAAGCTTTTCCAACTTTAGTGCGTGATTTATTGCCAGCTGGCTTAAGAGGTTTATTAGCCGGCGGATTATTAGCAGCATTGATGAGTTCTTTGGCTTCAGTATATAATGCATGCTCTACTTTATTTACAATGGATATTTATCAAAAAATTAAACCAGAAGCAAGTAATAAAGAGTTGGTGAAAGTGGGTCGAATTACTACAGCAATTGTAGTGGTACTTGGGATGATATGGATACCACTTATGTCTAGAATTTCTGGTGTTTTGTATCAATATTTACAAAGTGTTCAATCTTATTTAGCACCACCAATCGCTGCAGTATTTTTATTAGGGGTATTCTCCAAAAGAATCAATTCAAAAGGAGCATTTACTGCCATGGTGGTTGGATTTTTAATAGGCATGTTGCGTATTATTTTAGAGTTGAATAGAGACTCCTTGTCAGGGGTTGCTTTAACTTTTGCTACTATTAACTTCTTATACTTCTGTATCATTTTGTTCTTGGTCTCTATTGCTATATTAATTATAGTGAGTTTGTTTACAGAAAAGCCTTCAGAAGAACAATTGAATGGCCTTACTTTTGCTACTACAGTTAGTGCAGATAAAGCTGCATCAAGAGCTAGTTGGAATGCAACTGATGTATGGCTTTCTAGTATTGCGATTATAGTAGTGGTAGGAATATTTATATATTTCTCCCCATTGGGAATTGCAGGCTAATTGAATTTTCTAATAGGCATATGAATACCTTATTGAGTTGATTCTCAATAAGGTATTTTTTTAATATATCTATTAAAAGAATAAATCATACCTTATAGTCAAATTAAATTATGAAAAAAATAATAATACTTCTTCTTTATATTTTTTCAAGTTATCAGTTATTAGCTCAAACTACTAAAATAGTACTCCCTGGTAAAACTTATACTTTTGAAATTAAGGATGGCACCAATAGAAGCGGAAGAATAGATAGTATTACAGCTGACTATTATTATATTACTAACCCAGCTATGGGGCCTGATCGTATCAGAAAAATGGGAGTTTCTAAAATAAAAGAAATTCAATTAGCCAAGGACGGCACTTTTGCTAATCCTCATTACAGTAGATATTTGTTTGGTCCTTCTGCTTTGCCACAAACTAAAGGAGAAGTTTATTGGAACAATGTTGATTTTGAATACAATACTTTACAAGTAGGGGTAACTGAAAATTTATCGGTAGGAGTGGGTGGCTTATTGTTAACTTCTTTAATCAATCAGAATCCTGTTTTATTACCCAATTTTAAATATTCATTTAAAATTAATGAGCAATCTCATATAGCAATAGGAAGTTTATTTTTACTGTTAAGTGGGAAGAAAAGTTTTGGTTCCAATGTGTCTGCAGCTTTGCCTTTTATGGTATATACTTATGGAAATTCTGAAAGAAATTTAAGTATTGGTACTGGATGGGCGCATGCAGGCAATGGGATTGGCTGGGCACCCAAGCCCACTGGCTATATAGCTGGGATGAAAAGATTTGCACGCAATTGGGTATTCCAAGGGGAAGCCTATTTATTAAGTAATAACACAGATAATACTATTTATATCGCAACATTTAGAAATATAAAACCCAGTTCCAGTTGGGATTTTGGGTTTATGCGCATACAATCTGGTGAGGAGGCCTTCCCAATTCCTCTTATTGGGTATACATTAAAATTTTAGTAAAAAATTAAGCGCGATAATGATCGGCTTTCCAATTTTTGATTAATTCTTTAATTTCTTTATTGGATAAATTTTCTGCAACTGCTTTGGCTGTTAATGCTACAAATTCCTCATCAGAGGCAAAGCGCAAAGCAATCATTTGACCAATACGTAATTCTTTTGGGAATACTTTTCCAGTGGCTATATAATATCTAAAATTTTCTTCGGCACGAATGGCTCTGTCTTGTGCTTTTAAAGCAAAACCTCGTGTATACCAAGCCAATAATACTAGTATTGCAGAAAGCAGTATTAACATAGCCCCTAGGTATTTATTGTCGGCAGAGCTTTGAACTAAATAATTAATAGAACCAATAAGAAAGATTAGAATCGCGGTAAGCATTATATAATGATATCCAGGAACCATTTTAGCATGGTTTTTAAAATTTTGGTCTTGCATGAGATTGTTTTTTTATTAAAACAAATCTAAGACATGTTTTAATAAGATTAGATACAATTATTACTTATTATAGTAAAAAGACTTTCCGATATTCCAGTTCAATGAAGCACTCCAAACAAAATCAGCAGGAAGTGTATTGGCATGTCCAATGGGGGTGTTCATCATAGCAGAAATGCTAAAGGGAGATTGATTATTTAGTATGGCGACGCTGGTAGAGAAAAAATCTCCATTTAATCCATCTAGTAAAACGTGGTAAATTTGTGGGGTTATAGCAGCTTTCGATTTAGTTCCCAAGTTGATATTTTGAATATTTGTTGCTAAGGAGATAAAATGTAAATACCCGGCAGCGCTTTTTTCGCGGCCCTTACCATGAATGTATAAAGGAGAAATCGTAAGGTGCTTATTTACAATATAGTTGGCCGAAAGATCAACATTGAAGTAACTATTGCCTGTAATTAAACTTTTACGAACCCCTTTGTCAATAATGCTGGAATAGTCGAAAGAAAAGGTTAATCCTGCACCAGCCCTTAATTTAAAATTAGCATGGTCTACCAATTTGTAGTGAAACCAATATGAATTTTGCCAAGGCTTGAATTGGGTGGATACATGAATTTGTGGGTCAAAGCTTAGCCTGCCTTTTGAAATATTAAAATAGGAGGTAAGGGCGGGTTTATTCAATGAAAAATTAGGCACATTAGAGATGCCATTGTTAGTGAGTCCAATAGCCGCATTAAATGTAATAGAATCCTGAGATTGTCCATAAGTGGTTATAGAGCAAATTAAAAAAACAAACAGTAAATAATTAATTAGAACCTTCATTATTTCAATTTAAATTAATATTTTCAAAGGTACTTTATTTTATTTAATGTCTTAAATAGGCAACTTCTATTATTGACGTTTATTAATATCGTTATTCAGATTGGCTTCTCCTAATGCTTTGCTATAAGGGGGTATTGCTTGGAAGATAAAAGATCAAATCATTAAATTAAATTTTATTTTAGCTTTCTTTTTAAAAGTAATTCCTTATATTTATTTAAATATTTTTTTAATTAAAATCAATTTAAATGAAACAAACCTTATTGGCATTTTCGATGCTACTTATTTCAATGATTTCTTTTTCACAAGCTGAAAAGAAAAACGGTACTATTTACATCAAGCATCCCTATATTGATGTAGTCAACAAAGCTACAAAAGGCTATGTGACAAAAGACATGGCTTTATGGAAATCTTGTTATGCAGATACCGCAAAATTTTCAATTTCTGGAATAGATAAATTCATGAGTTTGAGCAAAAATCAAGCAGCTTTGGAATTAGATTACAAATTTTTTGATAATATTACAGTAACTACAGTAGGTTACCCAGATTATTTACATTATGAAGATGGCGACCAAAAAGTGGTTCAATCTTGGTGGAAATGGAGTGGGAAATCTAAAAAAACTGGTAAAGTAGTTGTAACTTATTTTGTGGAGTTTGATTGGTTCAACGCAGCAGGAAAAATTTATAGAGAGACTACTTTAGGTGATTTCTCTAAGCAATTTGCTGAAGAAGGCGTTCAATTGTAATTTAAAAATTTAGTTTAAGAAAAAGGCCCCCGAGTAATTGGGGGCCTTTTATATTTAAAATGCTTTCAAAGTTTTTGACATCAACTATTGAACTAACCAATCGGTGTATCCACCAGTCATTGTTCCTAGTTTTGTTAACTCGTCAGAAACTGCTTTTGTTTTAGCATTGGCAGTTTTCCCTAAGTTAGAGGATGAGCCATCTGAGTTGTAAAATTTGTTTCTATCTTCTTCTGTTTTAAAAACAAAGATAAAACATAATTTATCTGCGCCATCACCTCTAAGATATTTCAATACATGTACATCAGCATTTACAGCACTTGACATTATTGGAGCCCATTTATTCGATACAAAATCTACATATTGTTTCATGGTTGTTTTGCCATTTAATTTCACAGTAGTTGTGTGTAGGCCAATTAAATTTCCTTTTTGTAAGGATTGGCTAAAAACGGTAATGCTTGCAAAAGCAAATGCAGCTAGGAAGATAATTTTTTTCATTTTTTTTGTTTTAATGAAATAACAATTTAAGAATTAAATAAAATGAATAAAAATATTTTTTTTAAACATAAAAATATTAGAGTTTACTTATTGAGTGGATGAGGCTATTAATACCTTAATTTATTGATTATCAATTGAATATATAATAATTATTCCATTACATATTATGAAATACTTTAAATTGATTTAATATTAAATTAATATATAAATGAAAGTAATTTTGCCTAAACAGTATTATATTTAACTATTAAATAAAATAAAAATATGAAAAAAATCATTCTATTAGGATTTGTTGCCTCTGCATTAGTAATTGGTTGTAGCCAAGATTCTAAAACTGATTCTCAAGTGGGCGTTTACAAAATGGAGAAGCAAGTAGCTAAAGGCGATTCTGCTGAAACAACTAGTTTAGCTTCTGAGGGTAATACACAATATAAAATTTACACTGCTGGTGAATATTTTTATATTGGAATTGGCAAAGACTCTTCTGCCGGTTTTGGAGTAGGTTCTTATACAAGTAATGATGGTAAGATAGTAGAAACAAATATATACAATAGTGGTGATCGTGATTCTACAGAAAGTTTCAACTTGGAAATTACAAAGTCTGAGAAAGGCTATACTCAAGTGTTAAATGAAATAACTGTAGGAGGTAAAAAATACAAATTGACAGAAGACTATATTACAGTAGCTACTACTGCTAGTGCTACAGCTTTAGATGGTGTTTGGAAACAATCTAAAAATTTAAATGTAACTGGTACAGATACTGCTGATGCAACTTATAACGAATACAAAGTGTATCAAAATGGTCATTTTATGTGGGCAGCCCATAATAAAGCTGACACTGCAGCTAAATATACAACCTACGTAGGTCATGGTACATTTATGTTGGATAAGGATGCTTTAACTGAAGATTTAGATATGTCTAATGTTAATGGTGCTGTAAGAAAATATAATATTGTAGTTACTTTTAATGGTACAGATGAGTATACTCAAAAAACATCTGATACTTCTAAAGTGGTTAATTTCAAAACTTACACTAGAGTTAAGAAGTAGTTTATACATTTCAAGTTTGGATTAAAATACAATAAGAGGCCCTTAGCAATATGGGCCTCTTATATTGGATGGTATACCTATTACCCTATTGATGTCATTAAGCGCTACTAAAGATGAGTTGCTTATACCTACCATAAGGTCATTTTTAAGAAGTTTTTTATCATAAATTTTATTTATATTTAATGGCATGTTTGAATATTAACCAATACGTTGGATAATGCATTTTTTCAAACATTTAATTTAAAATTTAAATTTATGAATCCCTCCAAGTTGGTTTTAAAAAAATTATTACTAATTCTTCTAGTTTCGTCTTTTTTTAGTGCACAAAAAATTAATCCACCTACTATTTGGGTTCATCTTTTCGATGGCAAAGATCTTCGTAATTGGGAAACTTATATTGGCCCTCAATTTGACTATGTTAAAAACGGGTTTTCGGGTAATCCTATTGGGCTGAATATCGATCCGAATCATGTCTTTTCAATAGTAAGTACCGAAAATGATGAAAAAGTAATTCGTATTTCTGGTGAAAATTTTGGAGCGTTAACTTCAAAGGGAACATTTAGTAATTATCATCTTCAATTAAAGTTTAAATGGGGTAAACTACAATGGGCTAATAAGAAAGGGAAAAAAATGGATAGCGGGTTGCTGTATCATTGTGTTGGGAAAGATGGTGCAGATTATGGCTTTTGGAAACGTTCACAAGAATTTCAGATTGAAGAAGGAAATTGTGGTGATTATTGGGGCGTTGCTGGAGGTTACGAAACAGTAACAGCTTTAAGAAAAGCTGATTCTACTTATACGTATAACCCCAATGCGCCCGAAATTATTTTTGGTGAACATACCAAAGATGGCAGGCATTGTAAAAAAGCAGGAGATTTTGAAAATCCAACTGGCGAATGGAATGTGCTTGACTTATACTGTTTTGGGAATGAAAGTATCCACATGGTCAATGGGCATGTGGTTATGCGTTTGAAGAATTCCCAACAATGGGATAATGGAGAATTGAGCGTTTTAAATAAAGGTCAAATTCAATTACAATCAGAAGGGGCTGAAATTTTTTATAAAGACATTAAATTACAAACCATCAAATCATTGCCTCAATAATCATTATTTTGGTTATGATTGATTCCTATGATTTACTCCACCTCCTAATGTCTAATTAATATTTAAAACAAATTAACGCCTATTCTAACGAGCCATATTATGAAAAAATTTATACTCCTTTCTACTCTTTTTTCCATTATTTTTTTAGGGTCAGTGAATGCTCAAACTACAGATAACAAACTGGAAAGTATGGGTACTTATGTGAATCCTATGAAAGTGCAATTTGGGGATCCTTTTGTTTTGCATACTAATAATATGTATTTCATGTATGGCACTGGCGGAGAAGCTAAGCAAGGTTTTGCTGCATATTCTTCAAAAGATTTGGTCAACTGGAAGCAAGAAGGGCAAGTGTATTTTAATAATAATAAAAATGGCTGGAGTAATCCAAAGGCCAAATGGGAAGGTGCTTTTTGGGCGCCTGAAGTGTATGAGGTAAAAGGGAAATTCTATTTATTCTATAGTGCGCAGTGGAATGTAAACCCTGCCAATGAGGAAGAGAACTTTAGAATTGGAGTGGCTGTAGCGAATAAGCCAACTGGTCCATTTATAGATTTGTTTAATCGTCCGGTTTTTGATCCAGGTTATCCCGTAATAGATGCCAATGTATTATTTGATACTAATGGGAAGATCTATTTATATTATTCACGTGTGGCGTACAAACACCCTGTAGAAAGTGAAGTTGCTGCCATGGCAAGAAAAAATGGTTGGTTTAAAGAAATAGAAGAAAGTTGGGTATATGGAATTGAACTTAAACCAGATTTTTCTGGCGTCATTGGCGAACCTAAATTAATGCTTCAACCTCCTATGGGCTTGAGCGATAAACAGTCCGAATGGGAAAGTAGGTCGGTGACGGCAAAGGAAGTAAATCGTCGTTGGACAGAGGGCTCAGTTGCTTTTAAAAAAGACGGAATTTATTATTTGATGTATTCTGCGAATAATTTTGAGGGCCAGTATTATGCGATTGGGTATGCTACAGCTACTAGTCCACTGGGGCCTTATAAAAAAGCTGCCAATAATCCGGTCTTACAAAAAAATACGGACCATGGAGGTGAGGTTTCTGGTACAGGGCACAATAGTATTACCTATTCCCCCGATGGTAAAGAAATGTTTTGTGTCTACCATGGCAGAACAGCAAAAACTGGAAATGAAAGAGTTGTATTTATAGATCGTATGACAGTAAAAGATGGTATTATTACTATTGCAGGGCCCACTACTACTGCGCAAAAAATGCCTTCGGGACTAGTAAAGACTTCGGTAAAAAAATAAATATAGCTACAGATGAAAACTAGTCCTTTCTACTTTCTTTTTATTTCATTACTATTTCTGTTTTTAGATACAAGAGCGCAGTCTTATGAACAAATCAGCGTAGATGATCTTCAAAGAGATTATATCATATACTTACCTAAAAATTTACCTAAAAACGCTCCATTGGTAATTGTATTTCATGGATATACGGATAATGCCAAAAATGTGATGTCTACTTTTGGAATGAATGAGGTCGCAGATATAAATGGTTTTGCAGTTTGCTATCCACAAGGATGGAAAGACAAAAGGGGTGATAATTTCTGGCAGGTAGGCTACTATATTCATAAAGAAGAGAAAGTGAACGATATTAAATTTATTAGTTCCTTAACAACCTACTTGCAAAATAAATATAATTTAAGCAAGCAGCATACTTATATCACTGGCATTTCCAATGGAGGAGATCTTTGTAATTTACTTGTCTGTAAAACAACGGGGTTATTTAAAGCAGCAGCACCATTATTGAGTTGCATTATGAAAGACATTTTTGATTCTTGTAGCAATGCTAAATCATTCCCAGTATTGCTTTTAAATGGTATGGAGGATAAAACAACTTATTGGGCGGGAGATATGAAAAATGAACAGGGGTATGGCCCTTATTTACCCACAGCAACAATGGTTGATTTTCATATTGCTAAAAATGGAGGCAGGCTTTTAAAAACAGATACCGTAATGGGTGATTTGAAAATTAAGGGTGATTATACCATTAGAAATTTTTTCAATAACCCACCAAAGGCAAATCGGGTTTGGGTATATACTGTAAAGAATGGAGGACATTCCATGCCGAAATATCTAAATATGGCAGCTGAGGTTTGGAAGTTTTTCTCCTTGTATTAAGAAAATGGGTAGATAGGGATAATAGAGATGATCAAAAAAACTTATATTTAAGTAAGGAATTAATTTAAGCCGATTGCAAATAAAATTATTTCTCTTATTGATGTGTTTAATATAATACCAATTCAATGAAAAAAAATGATCAATCCTCTGTAAGTCGTCGACAATTTGTTGGACAAACAGCAAAAGCTTTTGCAGGAATTATGATTTTGCCTCGATTTGTAGTAGGCGGTAAAACCTTAAACGGTTTAAAAATGAAAGCGCCAAGCGACCTAATTCAATTGGGTTTTATTGGTACCGGAAAACAAGGTCGTTCTTTGACCAATTTCTTTTTAAAAACAGGGGAAATAAAAATCAATGCCATTAGTGAGGTATATCAAGGTAAAGCTCAATTAACGCTGGATAGTATTAAGGATTTTTATCAAAAAAATGCAAGTGCAGGAACTTATTCGGATATACCTGTATATAATGATTTTAGAGAATTATTGGCTTTAAAAAATATTGATGCAGTAGTCATTGCCTCTCCAGACCATTGGCATGCAGCCATGGCAGTAAGGGCAGCGGAAGCTGGGAAAGATATCTATTGTGAAAAGCCATTGTCCTTAACTGTGAGAGAGGGCCGTGCGATGGTGAATGCAGCTCGAAACAATAATCGTGTATTTCAAACCGGAAGTATGCAGCGCTCTTGGAATGAGTTTAGACAAGTATCTGAATTAATACGGAATGGATATATTGGAGAAATAAAATCGGTGAAAGTAAATATAGGACCTCCACCCACACCTTTTAATTTGCCAGAAGAAACTATTCCAGAAGGTTTAGATTGGTTAAAATGGTTAGGGCCAAATTCCTTTACCCATTTTAATTCAGAGTTGGCGCCGCCTATCACTAAAGATGTTTTTCCTAATTGGAGAATGTATTCAGAATTTGGAGGTGGAAAAGTAACCGACTGGGGCGCACATATGTTTGATATTGTACAATGGGCTTTAGATATGGATCATTCAGGACCATCGCAAGTATTTGGACCAGATAAGGAGCATGCTTATCTAACTTACCAATACCCTAATGGAACAGTAGTTACCCATGAGCCATGGGAGTGGAGCAATGCCATTCTATTTCAAGGAACTGAAGGGGTCATAAAAGTTCAAAGAGGCAAAGTAGAAACCACCCCAGTAAGTTTAAAGGATAAAATAATTGGACCAAATGAAAAGCATGTTTATAAAAGTGAAAATCATTACAAGGATTTTTTACAAGCCATGAGAGATAGAACCAAGCCTATTTGTGATGTTGAAATTGGTCATCGAACTGCAAGTATGTGTAATATCGGCAATATTGGGTATCAATTAAAACGTCCATTACAATGGGATGCGAATAAAGAGCAATTCATTAATGATGCGGAAGCCAATGCACTACTTGGCAGAAAATTATACAATGAGTGGGCTATTAAAATTTAGTATGAAAAAAACGGCTTTAGTTATTATTTTTTGTAGTCTTACTAGTATATATGCATTTTCACAAAGCAATCAACTACTTCATTCAGCAAAACCCAATATTGTTTTGTTCTTGGTAGATGATATGGGATGGCAGGATTGTTCAGTCCCTTTTTGGAATCAGGTTACGCCTTTCAATAAAATATACCATACGCCCAATATGCAAAGGTTGGCAGACGAAGGAATGAAGTTCACCAATGCTTATGCAACACCTGTGTGTACACCTACTCGAACAAGTTTTATGAGTGGAATGAATGTAACGCATCATGGCATTTCAAGCTGGACTTCACCCAATAAAAATAATAATACAGATGAACTTGATGATCAAATGTCTCCAGCCGAATGGAACTTGAATGGATTAAGTCCAGTGCCGGGTATTGAAAAAACAATGTATGCTACGACCTTCCCATCTTTATTAAAGAAAGCTGGCTACTTCACAATTCATGTAGGAAAGGCACATTGGGCATCGATGGGAACCCCTGGTACAGATCCAAAAAATTTGGGTTTCATAGTAAATGTTGCAGGTCATGCAGGGGGGCACCCACAAAGTTATTTAGGCGAAGATAATTATGGAAATATCACAGGGAAGACTCAGCCTCAAGCGGTTCCCGATTTAGAGTCCTATTTTGGGTCAGCTACTTTTTTAACAGAAGCATTAACTAAGGAAGCGCTTAATGCATTGGAGACACCCATCGAAAACAAACAGCCTTTTTTTCTTAGTATGGCGCATTATGCAATTCATGTGCCTATTATGGCTGATAAAAGATTTGTACAAAAATATTATGATGCAGGTATGGATTCTACAGAAGCTAAATATGCCGCATTGATAGAAGGGATGGATAAAAGTTTGGGAGACTTGATGGATTATTTGAAACAAAAAAAGGTAGATCAAAATACAATCATCATTTTCATGAGTGATAATGGAGGCTTAGGCTTGGTTCCACCAAGAAGAGGGGTAGCGCAAACACAGAACCTACCATTAAAAGCTGGGAAAGGATCGGTATATGAAGGGGGTATACGCGAACCTATGATCGTAAAATGGCCGGGGGTGGTTAAACCAAAATCAATAGCCAATCAATATGTTATTGCAGAAGATTTTTTCCCAACCATACTAGAAATGGCAAAAGTGAAAAATTATAAAACGGTACAAACAATTGATGGTAAAAGTTTCATGCCTAGTTTAAAAAATGAAAAATATTCAGATACGACTAGGGAACTCATATGGCATATGCCTAATAAATGGATTTCTAAAGATGGACCAGGTATTAATTATTATAGTGCTATCAGAAAAGGTCAATGGAAGATGATTTATAGTATGCGAACAGGCAAAAAAGAATTATACAATCTTGTGGAGGATATTGGAGAACAACAAGATATTTCAAATGCGTATCCTCAAAAAGTAAAGCAGCTATCCAATATTCTTTCCAATCAATTGAGAAGATGGAATGCACCCATGCCTTATTTTAGAGCCACCAATAAAAAAGTACCCTTGCCTGATGAATTATTTTAAATAAAGTAGAATGAAAAAAAATGGTTTCAATATTTTGTTATTTAGTTTGATCTTTACGCAGGCTTCAACACAAAGTAAACATGAAAGTACATCAAGCGTAAAACCCAATATCGTAATCATCTATGCCGATGATTTGGGCTATGGAGATTTGAGTTGTTATGGCATGAAAAAAATACAAACTCCAAATATTGATCTTATTGCTAAAGAAGGGCTTTTGTTTTCCAATGCGCATTCTACTTCAGCCACCTGCACTCCATCCAGGTTTGGCTTACTTACAGGAAGATATCCTTGGCGTCAAAATGGAACAGGCATAGCGCCAGGAGATGCTTCATTGATTATTCCAATGGATAAAGGAAACATGGCTTCTGCTTTACAAACGGCAGGGTATACAACAGCAGTTATTGGAAAGTGGCATTTAGGATTGGGAACAAAGGAAGGGATTGATTGGAACAAAGAGATCAATCCGGGGCCAAAACAACTTGGGTTTGATTATTCATTCATTATGCCAGCTACGCTGGACAGAGTACCCTGTGTATATCTAGAAAATCAAAAGGTAGTGAACCTAGATAGTAAAGATCCTATTACTGTTAGTTATCAAAATAAAGTAGGCGATGACCCAACAGGAAAAGAAAATCCTGAAATGCTTCGATACAAGCCAGATCCGACGCAAGGACACAATCAAACGATTGTAGATAGTATTAGCAGAATTGGTTGGATGAGTGGAGGGCATAGTGCTTATTGGAAGGATGAGGATATTGCTGCCACTATTACAGACAAAGCCATTCAATTTATGGGCAGAAGTGCAGCTGAACCTTTCTTTGTTTATTTTGCAACGGGAGATATCCACGTGCCACGTTATCCCGAAAGTAGATTTAGGGGTAAAAGCGGAATGGGATTAAGGGGGGATGCTATTTTACAATTGGATTACACAGTAGGAAGAATTGTGCATGCCTTGGACAGCTTACACCTAACTAATAATACCATGATCATTGTCAGTAGCGACAATGGCCCAGTGGTCAATGATGGATATTTTGATAGGTCTGTTGAAGAGCTGGGTGAACATAAGCCTGCAGGCGTATTACGTGGAGGGAAGTACAGTATTTTTGAAGCGGGAACCAGAGTGCCATTGATAATAAAGTGGCCTGGAAATATAAAGGCGGGTGAAAAAACAGATGCCTTAATTAGTCAAATAGATTTATTTGCATCACTCAATGCACTAACAGGACAAACATTGAATGAAACTGATGCACCTGATAGTTATAATTTATTAAATACTTTATTGGGAAAAGATAAAAAGGGGAGGGATTATGTAATTGAGCAATCAGGTGGCTTGGCTATTACTAAAGGAGACTGGAAATATATTGTACCCAATAACATGAATGCTTATAATAAAGAAACAAATATAGAAACCGGGAATGATGCTAAACCGCAATTATATAATCTAAAGAATGATATCGGTGAACGATATAATTTAGCAAAAAAGTATCCTATTATTGTAAAACAATTAGCCTCCTTAATAGAAAAATCTAAGGGAGATATTCGGACTAGGAAATGATCCAAATAATTAAAACATTACGTTTATTAATTATATTCATTATTTTTAATAATAAAATATATAAATGAGAAAAATATACGGGTTATTACTATTTATAATTTTAATATCTGCGGTTTCTATAAGATTTAATCTATTAGATAAACATTTTTCACATGTTGATGATTTTATTTCAGTCCAGAGGTATCAAACGCTTTTTTCAGAAGAAGGCACTGGGAAATTTGCAAATATTAATTCTAATTTCTTTAACCTTCGAGGGAAAGGTAGTGTAAATAATATTGTAAATCCTTTTATATACGCTGGCTATGTTTCATTTACTTCTACCTATGCGCCTATTCAATTTATTTTAACTTATTTTTTTATTAATAATAACTTGGATTATAATGAAACGTTATTTTGGGCAAGATTTCCTTCATTTATATTTTCCATATTATCTTTTATAGTACTTTATATTATATTTAAAAGGCATCTTAAAAATGAAGATAAAACCTATTTTATAGGTTTGTTGGTTTTATGCTTATCATGGGAGTATATAATTTATAGCGTTCAATCAGAGACATACGCGATTGGAGTTTTTTCTTTTTTAATTTGTTTTCTTTTGTTTTTTAATTTGTTAAAAAGTATAAATGAATTAAAATTAATAAATGCATTTTTATATGGGATAATATTTTCTATTTTAATATTAACTAATTATCAAGTAATATTTATTTTGCCTGCACTATTTTTTTTAATATTTATTTCCCATAAAAGAGATTTTAAAAATAATATTTTTAAAATTTTGTGTATGGGGATACCTATTTTAATAACTACAGGGGCACTCTACTTATTTGTTCTTAAAAAAGTATCCAATGCGGGAGTGGCATGGAATGCGGGCCTTAATAATGAGTTTTTATACTCAATTAATGGGTTGAGTTTTTTTGATGCAATTAAATACTCCTTTCATTTTTTTATTAATAACATATTAATAACCTTCAATTCATTAGTAAGTTTTGGAGATGATACATTTGTATTAAATAAAGTTGTTTCAATATTTTATTTAGTATGTTTTATAATTGGAATGTTTAACATGTTGATTTCTGACAATAGGGTAAAAAAGTATTTTATATATCTTATAATCTTGTCAGTCAGTATATTTGTGGTATTAATACTCAATGGCAAATTGACGCTTAGTCCAACGAGACATTCTTTAATTTATTTAAGTTTTATTTCCTTAGTTATTCCGGAGGGTGTAGGAGTCATTCTGAAATGGTTTAAATTTATTAGTACTTTTTATTATAATTCAATAATTATAAGTCTTTGTATAATTATTATATTCCTACATTTATCTCAGTTCAATAAAATAAAAGAAAATAGGATTGATAAGTTTAAAGTGGAAGAGATCACAGATTTGACCAATAAATATAAAATTTCAAATATATACTCTATTAATTGGACTTGGAATTTATTATTTATGAATCCAATTAAGAAAAATTATAAACATGAGTTTGACAAGGCGAGATCTAGCATACATTTTTTTATAAAGGACACTTCCAATGCTGAAAAAAATATTTTACTCATATCGCATCGAGAAATAAATTACAATATTTTATCTAAAGATATTTTTGCTAATAAAATTGATTTTAGTAAGTACAAACTACTTTATCAAAAAGAGGAAAATAGTGCTACTGAGATTTGTCATTCTAATTTAACTAATAATGGCACAAATGGGTTATATATTTATATATACGGCGTTAAATAGCTAATTATTTTGCCGGCCTTGATCTGAAATAGGTTAACCAATTATTATATTCTTCATAATCTTTTGGCGTTCCCCAACAAATGTATTGTTTAACTTCAAAAACTTTAATTCCGCCGAAATTTTGAATTACATAATCTGCGGCTATCTCTACATA
>CANHLZ010000015.1 GCA_947461595.1 Bacteroidota bacterium
ATTTTACATTTGCTTACTTAAAGAATAAGCCCCCAATTCAAATAATTACACATGCTATCATTTAGTGCCCAACAGATTGCTTTGATGATTCAAGGAAAAATAGAAGGTGACGCAACTGTGACAGTGAATCAATTTGGTAAAATAGAATCGGCATTAGTTGGCGAAATTTCTTTCCTAGCCAATCCCAAATACGAAGATTTTTTATATCAATCCAAGGCATCAATTGTTATCGTTAATGAAAGCTTGGAACTTAAAAAACCAGTGAGCGCCACATTAATAAGAGTGCCAGATGCTTACGCAGCATTTGCTACTATGCTTACAAAATACCAAGAACTAAAATCTCAAAATTTAACCGGCATACAAACCCCTTCCTTTATTGCCCCTACTGCAAAATTGGGCAAGGATCATTTTGTGGCTGCTTTTGCTTATATAAGCGAAAGCGTAAAAATAGGTGATCAAGTAAAAATATTTTCCAATGTAGTGATTGGCGATAATGTGGTGATTGGAAATAATGTCATCTTAAATCCAGGCGTAATTATTTATGCCGATTGTATTTTAGGAAATAATATTATCATTCATGCGGGTGCAGTAATTGGTAGTGATGGATTTGGTTTTGCACCCACCGCAGATGGCAGTTATCAAAAAGTACCACAATTAGGCAATGTCCTTATTGAAGACGATGTTGAAATTGGCGCCAATACCACAATCGATCGCGCCACCATCGGCTCTACTATTATTAAAAAAGGTGTTAAGCTAGACAACCTTGTTCAAATAGCACATAATGTAGAAATAGGTCAAGATACAGTGATTGCTGCTCAAGTGGGTTTAAGCGGCAGCACCAAAGTGGGAAAAGGGGTAATGATGGGTGGGCAAGCTGGGGCTGCAGGTCATTTAAGCATCGCAGATGGGGTCAAAGTTGCAGCTAGAAGTGGCATCACTAAAACCATTGACAAGGCCAATGCTACAATCACTGGATTCCCCGCCGCAGAGCATAGTACCGCTTTAAGAGCCCAAATACACCTAAAAAACCTCCCCAACCTTGAAAAAAGGGTTAAAGAATTGGAAATATTAGTTAAACAACTGTCTCAAAAAGGGTAATTCAGCCTAATTTTGCTGAAAATCATCACTTTAAGTAAGTGATCAAATAAACCAATAAAGCATGGACCAAAATTTCAACCCGGATAAGCAACATACCATCAGCAAAAGTATCAGCATTAGTGGTACTGGTTTGCATACCGGCGTATTAGTGGACATGACCTTAAATCCTGCCAACCCAGGTTTTGGCTATCAATTTCAAAGAATCGACTTACCGAACCAACCCATCATCAAAGCAGATTGCGATTTAGTAACGGATACTAGCCGTGGAACCACTTTGCAAGCTGGAGATGCTAAAGTAAGTACAGTAGAACATATATTAGCGGCATTGGTTGGCTTAGGTATAGACAATGTTTTGATTCAAGTAAACGGACCAGAAATACCAATCATTGATGGTAGCTCTGCCCCCTTCATAGAAAAAATTGAAAAAGCAGGCGTGTTAGAACAAGACGCCGCTAAGGCTTGGTATAGTATTGATGAAAATATTTTTCATTACGATGATGAGAAGAGAGTAGAGATGGTGGCCTTGCCTGCACTTGATTATCAAATAACTACATTGATTGATTTTAATAGCCCCGTATTAGGAACACAACACGCGGCATTAAAAACTATTAAAGATTTTAAAACTGAGATTGCCCCTTGTAGAACTTTTTGTTTTTTACATGAGCTAGAAGCTTTACTTGAAAACGATTTAATTAAAGGCGGCGATATCAATAATGCTATTGTAGTAGTGGATAAGCCAGTTGCTAAAGAGGAAATGGCCCGATTGGCAAAAGTGTTTAAAAAAGAAAATATAGAAGTAAAAAGCGAAGGTTATTTAAACAATCTTGAATTAAGATTTCCCAATGAACCTGCTAGACATAAATTATTAGACGTGGTGGGCGATTTAGCTTTAATAGGTTATCCCATTAAAGCCCGCATCATTGCCAACAGACCAGGACATAGCAGTAATGTGGAGTTTGCCAAAAAAATTAAGCAGTACATTAAAAAGAATAAGCACGTTAAAGATGTTCCTGTTTATGATGCCACTTTGCCTGCTGTATTTAATTTAGAACAAATAGAAAAAACATTACCGCATCGTCATCCATTTTTATTTGTAGACAAAATCATTGAATTAACCGATACCGTAATTGTGGGCGTAAAAAATGTCACTTTTAACGAATGGTTTTTCCCAGGACATTTCCCAGGCAATCCAGTGATGCCAGGCGTTTTGCAAATTGAAGCCTTGGCTCAAACTGGCGGAATTTTATGCATTAATGCCATGCCCAAAGGCGATTACGATACTTATTTTTTAAAAATTGATAATTGCAAATTCAAGCAAATGGTAAGACCCGGCGATACTATGTTATTGAAAATGGAATTAACTGCCCCTATCAGAAGAGGTATTTGTGAAATGCGAGGAACGGTATACGTTAATGGCAAAGTAACCACCGAAGCTGACTTAGTAGCACAAGTAATAAAAAGAGCAGAATAATAAGCGAACAAAAAAGAAATTATGACCCACCCCTTTACCTATATCGATCCCAATGCTAAAATTGCACCCAATGTTAAAATTGATCCCTTTACGGTGATTCATGGAGAAGTAACTATTGGCGAAGGCACATGGATTGGAAGTAGCGTAACCATAATGAATGGTACTAAAATTGGAAAAAATTGCCGCATATTTCCTGGAGCAGTTATCGGCGCCGATCCACAAGATTTAAAATTTAATGGAGAAAAAACTACTGTTGAAATTGGTGATGGAACAACAATTAGGGAATTTGTGACCATCAACCGTGGAACTTCTGATAGATGGATAACTAAAGTGGGCAACAATTGTTTGATCATGGCGTATAGTCATATTGCGCACGATTGTATTATTGGCAATCATTGTATTTTAAGCAATAGCGTTCAAATCGCAGGGCATGTTACATTAGGCGACTACGCTTGGATAGCAGGCGTGAGTGCGGTGCATCAGTTTGTTAACATTGGTCAACACGCTTATATAGCAGGAGGTAGTTTGGTAAGTAAAGATGTTCCCCCTTATATTAAAGCAGTACGTAACCCATTAAGTTATGGTGGTGTAAATAGCGTTGGGTTGAAGAGAAGAGGATTTGATTTAGAAAAAATTAATCACATACTAGATATTTACAGATATATTTTTAGCAAAGGAATGAATACGACTCAAGCACTTGAATTTATTGAAGAAGAAATTCCAGCCACCGACGAGCGAGACGAAATTGTAACTTTTATTAGAGAAAGCGGACGTGGTGTTATTAAAAGATTTGGTAAAGGAGTGGTGGAAGAAGATTAATCATGACAAAAATTAGCCTCAAAGAAGCGGGTAAAAGGTTTAACAAGGATTGGATTTTCTCTAATCTCGATTTTAATTTTAATCAAGGACAGCATTACGCCATCATAGGAAACAACGGCTCAGGGAAAAGCACTTTACTACAAATTATTTCAGGCTATGGTACACTCACCAAAGGTTCTGTGCAATGGGAAGGACATGATGCCACCACTATTTTTCAGGACATTAGTTTTGCTGCTCCCTATCTTGAATTGGTAGAAGAGTTTACAACCCTGGAGCAAATTAATTTTCATACGCAGTTTAAGCCTTTGCAAAAACAATTAACTGTGGAGCAGATTATTGAATTAATAGGTTTAAAAAAAGCTACCGATAAACAAATCAGAAATTTTAGTAGCGGCATGAAGCAAAGACTAAAAATAGCTTTGGCCATTTTTTCCGACAGCCCCATTTTATTATTAGATGAACCTTGTAGCAATTTGGATCAAGAGGGCTACGAATTATACAATCACTTAATTCAACAATATGCTTTGCATAAGTTAATTATAGTAGGAAGCAATGATAAAGAAGAATATCAATTTTGTAGCCAACATTTAAATTTAATGGACTACAAATCAAACGAAGTCGCCAGCTAACTTCTGCTGGTAATTATCAAATTTAGATCGGTATACTTTAAGTCAAACTTGGCACTTATATAAAAATCGGTTAGAGCGCCTTTGTATAAATAAATTCCTTCTCTCAAATGCGCTTGTTGCCAAATAATTTCAGACAAGCCGCCTAAATCACCCACTTGAATCAACAGGGGCATCAATACATTGCTAATGGCTTGGCTTGCAGTTCTAGCAAATCCACTTGGTATATTGGGCACGCCATAATGAATTACATCGTGTTTGATAATAATAGGATTTTCGTGGTTGGTTAATTCACTGGTTTCAAAACATCCCCCACGATCAATGGCCACATCTATAATGATGCTACCCGGACGCATGGCTGCCACCATCTCTTCACTTGCTACAATAGGCGCTCTTCCAAAATCATTTCTTAAAGCCCCCACAGCTACTTCACATGTTTTTAATTGCTTGGCTAATATTTTTGGCTCTAACACACTGGTCCATACTCTTTGACCTAAATTATTTTGAAGTCTTTGTAATCTGGAAACATTATTGTCAAACACTTTTACACTAGCGCCTAATGCTAGTGCATTACGTGTAGCAAATTCTCCAATAATATCAGCACCTATAATAACTACTTTAGTGGGCGGCACGCCGCTAATTCCACCTAATAAAATTCCTTTACCTTGATTAAAATTACTTAGATACTGTCCTGCTATTAACATTACCGCGCTTCCTGTTATTTCTCCCATGCTTCTTAAGATGGGATAATTTTGATTTTCATCTTTAATATTTTCAATGGCTAAGGCAGTAATTTTTTTAGCCATCAACTGCACCATTAACTCTTTTTTGACAGCCGTTAAGTGCAAAGGAGAAATAATCGTTTGATGCATTTGTAATAAGGGCAAATCGGCTTCAACGGGCGGTGCCGTTTTAACCAATATGGGACATTTATATACTGCTTCCTTTTCAAAAACGATAGTGGCCCCTGCTTCTGAAAAATCATTATCGGTATACCTGCTTCCTTCCCCTGCATTGGATTCCATGAGCACTTGATGCCCATTGGCTACTAGTACACTCACCGCTTCAGGAATGAGTCCTATTCTGTTTTCTTGAAAAGCAATCTCTTTAGGAATCCCTATCAACAAAGGTTTACTTTTTGGTGGAATGTCCAATACTTCCTCCTGAGTTTCATAGGAAAAAGAAGAAGATATTTGCGGCTTGATGGAACTCATATCAAAAATTTACTATGAAGGTATAAAAATCCTTCTATGTTCAGGATCTAAAATTTCAATTTCAAAGTGCTGTGTAGTAGCTGGCAATAAGCCCAAGGCCTTCTCCGGCCACTCTACAAAACAAAAATCAGCCTCGTCAAAAGCGGCTTCCATGCCAGCTCGAGCAGCTTCCGCCTCATTTTCTAAGCGGTACCAATCCATATGATACACCATTTTGCCTTTTGCATCATACTGATTCATCAATGCAAAAGTGGGACTCGTAATGGCCTCTTGAATGCCCATTTCCTTGCCTATGGCTGCAATTAAAGTGGTCTTGCCCGCACCCATGGGAGCATGAAAAGCCCAAACAGTTTTAGTACCAAATTGCTTTAATAAGGCCGCTGCAATTTCCCCTATTTGATCTAAAGAATAAATCCTATCCATAGCACAAAGATAGGTGAACGCATACATAATGTCTTCGTACCTTTGCCAGGTAAATAAAACCTTATGGAAAAAGTAGCTTGGAAAGTAGATGGAATGAGTTGCACGAATTGTGCCTTATCTATACATAAGTATTTGCAAAGCAATGGTATTGTTGAACCCAAAGTAAGCTTTATGGAAGGCGAGGTTCAATTTGAAATGCCTAACGAAACCAATAAAGAAAAACTAATAAAGGGCATTCAAAATTTAGGTTATAAAGTGCGCGGACAAGAAGAAGCCCCTCCCAAAAAAAAATGGCTGGACAATAATAGAGACCGTGCTTTCTTTTGTTTTTTATTTGCAGCACCTTTAGTAGCGCATATGTTACCAGGAGTACATTGGCATTTTATGATGAACCCCTTAGTGCAATTAATAGTAACCATTCCCATTTTTATAGTAGGTATGGGCTATTTTGGGAAAAGTGCCTGGTATAGTATCACTAAAGGAATTCCTAATATGAATGTACTGGTAGCCATTGGCGCCATTGCTTCCTTTGGATATAGTTTGTATGGTACTATTATTGGGCAAGGCGCATCCTTTGCTTATTACGAAACCACTGCTACTATTATTACCCTTGTATTTTTTGGCAATTATTTAGAAGATGCATCGGTCCAATCTACACAACGTGCTTTAAAAGATTTGGTAAAAGCACAAAAAGTAATGGCCAATATGATTGTATTTGATGATCAACACAAAGAAATTATTTTTAATGTAGAAAGCAATACTTTAAAAGTGGGTGATCTTGTATTAATCAATGCTGGAGAAACCATTCCTATGGATAGTAAAATATTATGGGGAGAGGCTAGCGTGAACGAATCTATAGTGACCGGCGAAAGTGTGCCAGTATTTAGAAAAGCGAATGATTTATTATTAGGGGGTAGTACCATCGATAATGGAACTGTCAAAGCCTATGTAACTGCAGTAGGTGATGATACGGTATTAGCCAATATTTTAAAAATGGTAAAAGCAGCGCAAGGCGAAAAACCGCCAGTGCAAATTTTAGCCGATAAAATTAGCGCTGTGTTTGTTCCAGTGGTATTAAGCATTGCTTTACTCACCTTATTAGGTAATTATTTTTTTACGGAAATTGGATTTGGCCAAAGCATGCTTCGCGCCATCGCTGTATTGGTTATATCCTGTCCTTGCGCCATGGGCTTGGCTACCCCTGCAGCCATAGCAGTCGGATTAGGTAGAGGGGCGCGCAATGGAGTACTCTTTAAAAATGCAAAAAGTTTAGAAACATTTAAAGACATCAAGCAAGTGGTGTTTGATAAAACAGGTACTTTAACTACGGGCCATTTTGACTTAGCTGCATTTAAAATACAAGAGGGAATAACCGAAGAAAATTTTAAAATGATTGCGTATTCTTTAGAAAAATATTCTAATCATCCCATTGCAAAATGTATTAGCACTCATTGGAAAAGCAAAGAAGCCATCAAATGGCAACACATAGAAGAAGTTAAAGGCATGGGTATTAAAGCCACCGATAAAGAAGGGAATACTTATTGGGCAGGCTCTTTTAAAACACTGGGCAATATTAAAGCAGAAGACGGACACAATGTATATATTCAAAAAAATGATCAGCTATTAGGTTGGATTAATGTGAATGATCAAATAAGAATAGAAGCCAAAGAAATTATAGACACCCTTCATAAGCAAGGCGTGCATACTGTATTATTAAGTGGGGATAGAAAAGAAAAATGCGAACAAGTTGGAAAAGCATTAGGTATTCAAGAAATTATAGCCGAGCAAAGTCCTGCTGATAAATTAAATAAGTTAGACGCCTTAACTAAAATAAGCCCAACTGCGATGGTAGGCGATGGTATTAATGATGCGCCTGCATTAGCCAAAGCCACCATTGGTATTTCTTTGAGTAATGCTTCTCATATTGCTATACAAAGTGCCCAAGTGATTTTAATGAACCAGGGGCTTAAAAATTTACCTATGGCTTTAGGATTAGGTAGAAGAACTTATGAAACCATTAAAGAAAATTTAATTTGGGCCTTTTCCTATAATATCATTGCCATACCCGTGGCTGCTTTAGGATTATTAGGCACTTGGGGCCCAACTTATGGTGCGCTGATTATGGGATTAAGTGATGTAGTCTTAGCCATTAACTCATTAAGGTTATTTAAGAAAAAATTAGTCTAGTTTTTTGAAAACTGTCCAAGACATATTAAAACAATATTGGGGCTATACTACTTTTAGACCACAACAACTAGCTGTTATCAATGCTGTATTGGAAGGCAAAGAGGTACTTACCCTTTTACCCACTGGTGCTGGAAAATCATTGTGCTTTCAATTACCTACCATTTATCAAAATGGCATTTGTGTAATCATAAGTCCATTGATTGCACTGATGCAAGATCAGGTCAAAGATTTATTGAGTAAAAATATGAGTGCGGTTAATTTAGGAGGAGAACTTAATCCAGCACAACAAGAACAAATTTTAGAAGAAGCCATTAAAGGAAAATATCAATTTATTTATTGCTCTCCCGAAAAATTAGCACAAAAAAGTTTTCAAAATTTTTTACAGCAATTACCCATTACTTTATTTGCCATTGACGAGGCGCACTGTATCTCTCAATGGGGCTATGATTTTAGACCCTCCTATCGAAAATTAGATGTACTTAAAAAATGGTTTCCCAAAGTACCCCTATTGGCTATGACGGCTTCGGCCATTCCCCTGGTGCAAGAAGATATTATTAAGCAATTAAACTTAACCAATTGTACAGTTATCACCGATAGCTTTTTAAGACCTAATATTACATACCGTGTACAAAAAGTACCTGTTAAATTACATGCCTTAAGAAAAGAATTAAATGCAATAAAAGGCAGTGTTATTATTTATTGTACTACCCGAAACAATGTAGCCCAATTAGGACAAATTTTAAAAGACTATGGTTACCCCGTTGCCCAATACCATGCTGGCATGCCTATTGCAGTAAGACAAGCATCTCAAGCCAATTGGATGAATAATTCAACACCGATTATCATTTGTACCAGTGCTTTTGGAATGGGTATCAATAAAACAGATGTACGTGCGGTAATACATTATGATTTACCTAATAGTTTAGAACAATATTATCAAGAAGCAGGTAGAGCAGGCAGAGATGGACAAGCGGCTAATTCGCTATTATTTTTTCAACAAAACGACTGGGAGTATTGGTCGCAACTTCAAGAAAAAAAATATCCTTCCATAGAAGTCATCAAAAATATTTACCAGCACCTTGCCGACTTTGTTCAATTGCCCATTGGCACTGGCGAAAAACAACAGTTCATATTTGACTTTGAGGATTTTTGCGCCCGTTTTAAATTGGATAAGATAATAGCTCGCAATGCACTGCAATGGATAGAGCAAGAAGGGCATGTTAAATTTTCAGCAGCTTCTTTTAAGCCTTCCATGGTACAAGTGATAGCGGATAGACATACCATTGAACAATATGAGCAAAACAATCCTATGGCAGGTGTGGTCTTGCAAACTATTTTAAGAACCTATGGAGGCATTATCGATGCCCCTCATTTCATCAATGAAAATTTATTGGCGGCCCTTTTACAAAGAGACTTTGCTTTTGTTCAAAAAACATTGCTTTTTTTACAACAAACAGGACAAATTACTTACGAACAAAAAGAGCATCAGCCCGTAGTACAATTTCTCTGGAATCGAACTGCTGCTGCTTTTATGAAAATTGATTTGGATAATTATCAGTTAAGAAAACATGCATTTATCAAGAGAATTGAGCATTTTTCGGCCTATATCTGGGGCACCCAAATGGATTGCCGAAGTGTTTATTTAGCCAGTTATTTCGGAGAAAAAAATCCAACTAAGTGTAAAATATGCGACCTTTGTACAGCATAGTATAGAGATACATTTTAACAAGACATTATAAAAAGCAAATTAAACCGCTAGTTTTTAACAAAACATTGGAAGCTAGGTACTTAAGAAGACTTTGAAAAAACGTTTCTTTGTGGTTAAGAGAAAAAAATAAAAATTATAATTTAAATTTAAAAAAATGGAAGACAAGAAAAAATATAAAATTTTACTTTGCGAAGACGATAGCAATTTAGGATTGGTGCTTAAAAACTATTTAGAGCTTGACGAATACGAGGTTTCTTTAGAAAGAGACGGTCGTTTAGGCTTGGCAGCATTCCAAAGAGAAAAATTTGACCTTTGTTTACTAGATGTAATGATGCCCAACGTGGATGGATTTACTTTGGCTGAAGAAATTAGAGACATCGACCCAGACGTTCCTTTATTTTTCTTGAGTGCAAAAACATTAAAAGAAGACATCATTCATGGCTATAAATTGGGCGCAGACGATTATATCACCAAGCCATTTGATAGCGAGGTATTATTGCTTAAAATAAAAGCTATCATAAAAAGAAACGAAGAAGACAATAAAGTAAGTGACCATGTAGAATTTGAATTAGGCCGTTATCATTTTAATCCAAGATTAAGAGAGTTAAAGACTAGCGATCACACCCAAGTGCTCTCTCCAAAAGAAAATGAGCTGCTAAAAATGTTGGCAGAAAATATAAATGATTTATTGACGCGCGAAAAAGCATTAAAGAAAATTTGGGGTAGCGATACTTACTTCAATGGAAGAAGCATGGACGTGTATATTGCCAAATTAAGAAAGTATTTAAAAGAAGACGAGAAGATAGAAATTGTTAATATTCATGGTAATGGATTCAGATTGGTGGTTTCTTAAAAAATAAATTCCATTGATACAACTTATACAAAAGGTCCCGAAATGTTTTACTTTCGGGACCTTTTCATTTATCTACAAAATAAACTGATTATCTAAATAATTCTGGATTATTAGAAGCCCCGCGATTTATCTTTTTACCCAAATGTGCATAGGCTTTATCGGTTACTTCCCTGCCTCTTGGTGTCCTTTGTAAAAAGCCTTCTTGAATTAAGAATGGTTCGTATACTTCTTCAATCGTTCCAGACTCTTCCCCCACTGCAGTGGCTATAGTGGAAATACCCACTGGCCCTCCTTTAAACTTTTCTATAATAGCCAATAAGATTCGGTTATCCATTTCGTCTAATCCATGCTCATCTACATTCAAGGCCTTTAATGCATGTTGTGTAATCCCTATATCTACTTTGCCGTCATTTAACACTTGCGCAAAATCACGCACCCTACGTAACAATCCATTGGCAATACGTGGCGTACCCCTACTTCTTCTTGAAATTTCACCAGCCGCTTGGCTATCAATATTTACATTTAAAATACCCGCACTTCTTAAAATTATTTTTTCAATCACAGAAGCTGGATAATATTCTAATCTTGACTTAATACCAAATCTAGAAAGCAGTGGCGCCGTTAATAAACCACTTCTAGTAGTAGCACCCACTAGGGTAAATGGATTTAAATTTATTTGAATACTGCGTGCATTGGGACCACTGTCAATGAGGATGTCTATCTTATAGTCTTCCATAGCCGCATACAAATATTCTTCCACCACCGTACTCAAGCGATGAATTTCGTCTATGAACAACACATCATTGGGTTCTAAACTGGTTAATAAGCCTGCTAAATCACTTGGCTTCTCAATTACAGGGCCTGATGTTTCTTTAATTTGAACCCCCATTTCATTCGCTACAATTCTACTTAAAGTTGTTTTGCCCAAGCCTGGAGGACCGTGAAATAAAATATGATCCAAGGCTTCCCCGCGCATTTTAGCCGCTTTAATAAAGATGCTGATGTTTTCAATAAGTTGCGGCTGTCCCGCAAACGCGTCCATCTCCCTTGGGCGAATACTATTTTCGAATTCTTTGTCCAGTGGATTCAAATCATTCGAACTATCTAATATTGGATTGGACATACAAATTATTTAATGGATCAAATAACAATATTGATCATCTTTCCTTTTACAAAAATTATTTTTTTAATAGGCGTTTCGGCTACCCACTTTTTTACCACTTCATGCGCAAGCACTATTTCATGCACCTGTGCTTCCGTTGCAGCCAAATCAATAGAAATATTAGCCCTCATCTTTCCATTAATACTTACTGGATAATCCTTTGCGCTTTCTGTGACATATTTGGCTTCAAATACAGGATAGGATGCATCTACCACCAATCCTTTATTGCCCAAGGCTTGCCATAAATCTTCTGCAAAATGTGGAGCATAAGGGCTTAACAGAATCAGTAATTTTTCCAGTATTTCTTTTTTATGACAATTCAAATCGGCTAAATCATTGACACAAATCATAAAAGTACTTACCGCAGTATTAAAACTATAGCGTTCCGTATCTTCTTCAATTTTTTTAATGGCCTTATGTAATACTTTTAATTCTGTATCCGTGGCCGCTTCCTCATTCCATACCTTTCCTTTTAGATCATCATAAAATAAGCGCCAACATTTTTTCATAAAGCGGTGCACCCCTTCAATCCCTTTGGTATCCCATGGCTTACTTTGTTCTACCGGCCCCAAAAACATTTCATACATTCTAAACGTATCGGCACCATATCTTTCCACCAAATCATCAGGGTTCACCGTATTAAATTTAGACTTTGACATCTTTTCCACCTCAACGCCGCAAATGTATTTGCCGTCTTCTAATATAAATTCAGCTTTAGCATAATCGGGTTTCCACTTTTTAAAAGCTGCTGTATTTAATTCTACTCCGTCAACAATGTTTACATCCACATGCAAGGCGTCTACTTCATGCGAAGCAGCTAAACCAGCAGATACAAATTTTTGCGTACCACGAATACGATACACAAATCTTGAACTACCCTGAATCATTCCTTGATTCAATAATTTTTTAAAGGGTTCATCAAATCCAATATGTCCTAAATCATATAACACTTTCGTCCACATTCTGCTGTACAATAAATGGCCTACCGCATGCTCTGTCCCTCCAATATATAAATCTACCTGCCCCCAATAATCACTCACTTTTCTATTGCAAAATTCTTTGTCATTGGAAGGGTCCATATACCTTATAAAATACCAGCTACTTCCGGCATAGCCAGGCATGGTATTGGTTTCATAGTGGGCCGATTTCCAGGATTCAATATTGGCTAATGGACCTTCTCCTTCTGGACCCGGTGAATAATTATCTACCTCGGGTAATAGCAAGGGCAACTCATTTTCGTTCATTGGATAGGCAATACCGTTGATCCATTTAATAGGAAAGGGCTCCCCCCAATAACGTTGTCTACTAAATGCAGCATCCCGCATCTTGTAATTTATTTTCCTTTTGCCAATACCCATCGCTTCCATTTTATCACTCACTATGGCAATGGCGTCTTTTTGAACAATGCCGTTTAAAAAATCACTATTGGTTAATTTGGCCTCTTTGGTAGGATTGGCATCGATACCGTTAAACGCATCACCAATAATATTAGTAATGGGTATATTAAATTGTTGTGCAAATTTAAAATCCCTTTCGTCTCCACAAGGCACGGCCATAATTGCACCCGTACCATAACCTACTAATACATATTCTGAAATCCAAATTGGAATTAATTTTTTACTAAATGGATTTTCTACATAAGCCCCCGTAAAACAACCTGTAATTTTTTTCTCTGCCATACGCTCTCTTTCACTTCTGCTTTTTACATAGGCAATGTACTGCTCCACTTCTGCTTTATGAGAGGCGAGTGTAATGGTTGCTATTAATGCATGTTCTGGAGCGACCACCATAAAATCTACACCAAAAACGGTATCAGGTCGGGTGGTATACACTTTCAAAGCACCTTCGTTTTGGTGAATAGCAAAATCAATCTCTGCTCCATAGCTTTTCCCAATCCAATTGGATTGCATTTCCTTCATGGCATCACTAAATTGAATGGTATCCAATCCAGTAAGTAATCTATCCGCGTATTCTGTAATTCTTAAATACCATTGTCTTAGCTTTTTCTTTTCTACTGGATGGCCGCCTCTTTCACTTAATCCATTGGTCACTTCATCGTTGGCCAAAACCGTACCCAATGCTTCGCACCAATTGACTTCTCCATACCCACAAAAAGCCAAACGATATTGCATGAGAATAACTTGCTGCTCTTTTTCAGCAAACCCTTTCCAAGCAGTTGCGGAAAATTGCAAATTGGTATCCCCCGGACAAATATGCTTACTATTTCCTTCCTTTTCAAAATCTCTTAATAAGCTCGTAATAGGTTTTGCTTTTGATTCCTTCTTATCAAAATAACTATTAAATAATTGTAAGAAAATCCATTGCGTCCATTTGTAATATTGCGCATCACAGGTTTTTACTTCTCTATCCCAATCAAAACAAAATCCAATATTATCTAATTGCTTTCTAAAATTATCAATATTATCATGTGTGCTTTTAGATGGATGCACTCCATGCTCTATGGCATATTGTTCGGCAGGCAACCCAAATGCATCATACCCCATAGGATGTAAAACATTAAAACCTTTTAATCTTTTAAATCTGCTATAAATGTCAGAAGCAATATAGCCTAAAGGATGGCCTACATGTAAGCCAGCGCCACTTGGATAAGGGAACATATCCAATACATAACATTTAGGTCGACTACTTTCATTGCTAACCTGATATGCTTTTTTCTCTTTCCAAATAGTTTGCCATTTTTTCTCAATGGCCCTAAACTGATACTCCATTTCTTGTTTTTTCAAATTAAAAAGGGGTAAATACTAACAATTATTTAACCAAAAATTGAGGTGCCCCCTTTTTGATAAAAAATTGTCCTAATTCACCCGCTGCAAATGTAAGCCATTAGCGTGCAAAACCCTACATTTGCAATGCGAACACGTAAAAAATTAATGCTATGGCAGCCAGCGGAACATCCTCTCTTAAACGCAGTAAACCCAACTATATTTATAGCATAATTGGGGTAGCTATTGTATTGTTCATTATGGGCATCATGGGTTGGCTTTTCTTGAATCTGCATTCGATTGGCGATAATTTCAAGGAAGATATTAGAATAAGTGTTTACATCCGCAGTGCCGACAAAAATACAGTGGGAAATATTCAGCAGTTTATAGCCAGTCAAAACTATGCTAAAAACGTAGAATATGTAAATAAGGAAAAAGCAAAAGCCATTTGGAATAAAGAAAATAATGAAGATTGGGCTAAAATATTAGACGTCAACCCACTACCCGAGAGTATCGACTTTTTTGCTAAAGCAGCTTATGTGAACACCGACAGTTTAAATAGAATCACTGCTGCTATTGAAGATGAATTTAAAAATCAAATTGCCGACATACAATACCCAAAAAGCTTGGTCACCAGTTTAAATGAGAGAACCACCAAAATAGGTTTCCTATTTTTAGTTTTTGCGATTATTTTATGCATTATTGTAATCATTAGCATCGACAATACCATTCGATTGGCAATGTTTAGCAATCGTTTCCTTATCAAAACCATGCAAATGGTAGGCGCTACACGGAATTTTATTTCCAAGCCCTTATTAATTCGCGCATTACTAAATGGTTTAATAAGTGCATTAATTGCCATTTTCGTACTTTTTGGATTAATACAATGGGCTATTAGTCAATTCCCTCAATTAGATAAATTACAAGGCATTGGCAATAGCCTTTTGCTTTTTGGTGGCTTAATTTTGCTAGGAGTAGGCATTTCGGTTTTTAGCACGCATCGTAGTGTGTTAAAATATTTAAAAATGAAATTGGATGAATTATACTAACTAAATAAATGAGTTATATTTAACTGAATTAAAAATAAAATTATGAATCAAAAAACTAAAAATAGATCCCTAGATTTTTTCGGGAAATCCAATTACGCATGGATGCTAGTGGGTGCAGCTTTAATCTTGATCGGAATGCTTTTATTGTCAGGAGGAAAAAGTACAGACCCTAATGTATTTAATGCCGATGAAGTGTATAGCTTTAGACGTATTACCCTAGCCCCAATTGTTATTGTGGCTGGTTTTATTGTTGAGATATTTGCCATTTTTAAAAAATCTTAATTTAAAAAATATTTCCAATGCGATTTCGATTCTTTTTAAAGAACGAAATCGCATTTTAATTTAATGCTATGAATACAGTTCAATCTATCCTCATTGCCGTCATTGAGGGCATTACCGAATTTTTACCTATTTCAAGTACGGCACACATGAAGTTCGCCAACCCTTTTTTAGGGATTCAAAAAGATCCCTTTGTTGACCTTTTTGAAATTGTCATTCAGCTGGCAGCCATCGCCTCGGTAGTGGTTATTTATAGAAAAAAGTTTTTTGATTTTAAGCAAATTAGTTTTTACATCAAACTCATCGTGGCCGTGATTCCAGCTTTGATTTTTGGCGCTCTACTAAAAAAGCACATTGATGCTGCCTTAGGAAATTTATGGGTGATTGCAGTGGTCATGCTCGTTGGCGGTATCGTTCTGTTATTTATTGATAAACTATTTCAAAAAGCAGAATTAACCAATACACTCAACTCAAATGATGAAGAGATAAGTTATAAAAAATCATTTATCATTGGTTGCTTTCAAGTATTGTCCATTATTTTTCCAGGATTGAGCAGAAGTGCTGCTACTATTATTGGAGGAATGAGTCAAAAATTAAATAAAAAAACTGCTTTAGAATTTTCCTTTTTTCTAGCTGTCCCTACCATGCTAGCAGCTTCTGCAAAAAGCACTTTGGATGTATTTAAAACCAACCCTGAAGTATTTGCCAAAGACAATTTAATACTGCTTGTTATTGGGGCTGTCGTGGCTTTTGTAGTTGCCTTAGTAAGTGTTCAATTTTTTATTAGAATTGTACAAAAAAAGGGATTTGCTGTATTTGGATGGTACCGAATTGTATTAGGTAGCACCATTTTAGCTTTGCTATACACCCAATACCTACATTAAGCAATAGGACAGTTGCCGTTTTATTTGTATTTTTAAAATACAAATAAATTGCCATGCAAACCGCATCCAAAAAAGTTGTCAAAGGTTGGACTATGTACGATTGGGCCAATAGCGTTTACAATTTAGTCATTACCTCCACTATTTTCCCTGCTTATTACGAAGCAGTGACAGGTGATGGCAACGAAAACACTTTAATTGATAAAATTAAAATCGGTTCTTACGAATTCTCAAATACCGCTTTATACAATTATATTTTAGCCATTGCTTTTGTAATAGTAGCTATCTTATCCCCCATTCTTTCTTCCATTGCCGATTACCGAGGAAATAAAAAACAATTTCTTCGATTTTTTTGCACCATGGGAAGTTTGGCTTGCGCCTCCCTTTATTTTTTTGATAGCAATCATATTATAGGAGGCTTATTTTCGGTAATTGTTGCCTGTATTGGATTTTGGGGCAGCTTGGTATTTTATAACTCTTACTTGCCAGAAATTGCAGCACCTGCAGACAGAGACAGAATAAGTGCAAAAGGATTTATGATGGGCTATATTGGATCGGTACTTTTGCAAATCATTTGTTTTGTTTTTGTATTAAAACCGGAATTATTTGGCATCACTGTAGGCAAAGCATCACAAATTTCTTTTTTATTGGTAGGTATTTGGTGGATGGCTTTTGGTTGGTCTGCCATTTCTAAACTTCCTGCAGGCCATGGTGTCAGAGGTGCGCATAGTAAAAATCTAATAACTCAAGGCTATAAAGAGATTCATAAAGTTTGGGTGGAGTTAAAAACGCAGCCCATCTTAAAAAGATTTTTAGTTTCTTTTTTCTTTTACAATATGGGGGTACAAACCATTATGCTGGCTGCTACTTTGTATGGGAAAAGCGAATTGAATATTCCTACGACCAATTTAATCATTGCCATTTTAATCATTCAACTTGTTGCTATTCCTGGCGCCAATTTAATGGCTAAACTAGCTAGCAAATGGGGTAATTTTAATACCATTATGGTCGCTATTCTGATATGGATTGGGGGATGTGTCATGGGATATCTCCTTCCTCGTAATGGCATTGTTCCCTTTTATATCTTAGCTATCGTGGTTGGATTTGTGATGGGAGGAATACAATCGGTAAGCAGAAGTACTTATTCGAAATTAATGCCAGACACCCATGATACTACAAGTTATTTTAGCTTCTTTGATGTAACCGAAAAAATTGCGATTGTCATTGGCATGTTTAGCTTTGGAATGATCAATGAAATAACCGGTTCTCAAAGAAATTCAGTACTAGCTTTGTGTAGCTTTTTTATTATTGGATTTATTTTGCTCTACCGAACCTCAAAATTAAAAGGGCATGCAGGTATTTAGTATTGAAACGGGTAAATTTAAATTGGATGGCGGTGCTATGTTTGGAGTGGTACCTAAATCTATTTGGAATAAAACCAATCCTGCAGATGAAAACAATTTATGCACCTGGGCCTTAAGATGTTTATTGGTGATAGATGGGGACCGTAAAGTTTTGATTGACACGGGCATGGGCAATAAACAGGATGCCAAATTTTTTAGTCATTACCATCCTCATGAAACCGTTTCAATAGCAGCTGCTTTAAAAAATATAAATTTTACGCCAGAAGATATCACAGATGTATTACTCACTCATTTACATTTTGATCATGTGGGTGGTGCCATCACAAAAGAAAAAGAGCAATACCTCCCCACCTTTCCCAATGCCATTTATTGGGTGAGTGAACCTCAATGGAATTTGGCATTACATCCCAACAAAAGAGAAAAAGCATCTTTTTTACCTGAAAATATTTTACCCATTGAGGCTTCCAGACAACTTAAACTAATTAGCCTACCTCTATTTACAAGCAAAACACAATTACAAGAAATTCATTTTAGTCCTTCCATAAGCTGTTATGTCGTGAATGGTCATACACAAGGCATGTTGATTCCTAAAATAACCATCAACCACCATACCCTTATTTATATGGCCGACTTACTCCCTAGTGTTGGGCATATACCACTTCCTTATGTCATGGGCTATGATATGCAACCGCTCCTTACTCTGGAAGAAAAGGAAATATTTTTAAAGGAGGCGGAAAAAAATAATTATACTTTGTTTTTTGAACACGATGCTATAAATGAATGCTGCAATTTAACGATGACAGAGAAAGGGGCTCGTGCCAACAAAATTTTCAAATTAAACTCCCTACTATCCTAAATTAGTCATTAGTTCCCACTAGTTCTATTAATGAGCTTAATGGGTATCTTAAATTTTCGAATCCCACCATATCTACTTTAATGGCTCCTACAATTATAGGCGTTTGAATCCGCACAGGTATATGATTGTCATCGTCTGTTATCCAAATAGTCATTTCTTCTCCGCCCTTAAACATGGTGCCTTTAACTAAAAGCGGTGCTAATTTAATGGCTTTAAATTTTCCATATCTAGTAGTGATTGTCTCCCTGCCTAAATATTTAAAATAAGAAGGGTATAAATCCTTATCTAAAAAAAAGTTTAGATAAATTTTATCATTAAGGGCGCTATTATTGTAATTGTAATTTCTGGCTGCATAAATGGCACTTACTACATCATACGTACAATCTGGCGTTTTAAAAATTCCTTTACCATTATTTACTGTATTGCTCTTTTGGTTAAACAATAAAGTTTCTTTATGATGAAAACTACCCTCGTTAATTTGTCGTGTAAACTGATAGGGCAATAAGGTTTTAATATCCACTATACTTTCATACTTATCCCTTACTTTAAATATCCAATCATATTTAGCATTTGAACTTCCTAAAGCAGTAAAGGTATAAGCATCAGACCCATTCCAATTGCTAGATTGTATCGTAAAATCGGTACTGCCTGCGTTTACATACAATCCAACCACATTGTAAAAAATAGTGTAATTTATTTTCTCTCCCACCACAAATGATGTATTTGTTTGGTTACATAAGCCGCTCTCCTTGGGCTGAAAATAGGAAAAGAAGGAAAACAAAAGAAGTAGGGGGTACATGCTTATTTTATCGCTTTATGCTAAAATGATATGCAAATTTATCGTTTTATTTTGAATCCCAATAATAGAAAGGACCCAATTATAGCAGGTAATAAAAGATTAACAGCCCAGATAATGGTACTAAAACATATCAACATTAAACTGTTCGTATAGTAAGGTGCAAGTAGCAAAACTATAAGCTGTCCACGTATTACCAAATCAGTAAGGGCAATGGCTGGTATAATACTTAAACAAAGCAATAGCACCACCAATGCTATCCACAAATCTATGGTGGGGATAGGCAAAGCTAAAATAGTAGCTACCCAAGTAAATTGTAAAATAAAAATGGAATACCTGAGTAAGGATAAAGCCACCAATTGAACTTTTAGTTCATTGCTAATTTGTAAGGAATTTAATTTTTTTAACCACCCATTAAATTGTCCCTTGCTAAAATAAATGATAAAAGAAGCTAACGTTATAAAAGGCGCTAGCCATTTTAACCAAGGTAAAAAAGGTAAATTAAAAAATAAGCCAATCGTGCCCAATATAAGCGTAATTAATAATTGAGCATAGGAGGTCCAGGCCAATTGCGCTAGTCCTTTTAATTTATTTTTGGGTGCTAAAAATAAAATTCTACCTACATAATCTCCTGATCTTACAGGCGTAAAAAAAGAAAAAGCTTGGCCTACCAAAACGCTTTTAAAAGATTGTCCTAGAGACATTGGGTTTAATTGCTTAAGCGCTTGTTTCCATTTGACTGCCTCTACCAGATAATTAAAAAAAAATAAAATCAACAATACTAACCATTCCATCCAAGTAATTTTCAAAAATTGTTCTTTAATGGGGGCCCCATATTTTTGCAAGTTATCATTGGTCATTACTTTACTGTAAATAGCTACAGCACAAATAATAAATAAAATAAAACCTATTGCATTGTTGGCAAAGGATAATAAACGTTTTGTAAGAATTCCTTTCATAGGGGCCAAAGTTCGTAATTTGAAATGATATATGTAACTTTATTGTACATGTCAAAAATACCCCTCATTTTAGGAATTGATCCTGGTACACAAATTCTAGGTTATGCTATTTTAAAAGGAGGGCCGAAACCTAGTTTAATTGATATGGACGTGTTGAAACTTACAAAAGAAAAAGACATTTATGCAAGACTTCAACTAATACATGCTAAAATTATTGAGCTCATTGAAACCTATCAACCCGAACATTTTGCTATTGAAGCGCCATTTTTTGGGAAAAACATACAAAGCATGCTAAAACTGGGCCGCGCTCAAGGCGTTGCCATTGCCGCTGCCATGCAATTTAAATTGCCAGTCACTGAATACGCACCTAAAAAAGTGAAGCAAGCCATTACAGGCAACGGCAATGCCGATAAAGAAATGATATGGAAAATGCTGGAGCGCATTTTGGAAATAAAGAAACAACCAAAATATTATGACGCCACAGACGCCTTAGGCGTTGCCCTTTGTCATCATTACCAAATAACTGGCTTACAACTTCCTGCAACAAAAGTGGTTAAAGGAAAAAAATCTTCAAAAAAATCAAATAGTTGGGATGCCTTTATTACCAAAAATCCTAGCAGGGTAAAAAAGTAAATAGCTGCGTTTTTTTAGTAGTAGTCAAATAGCCTAAAAATACTTACTTATTAAAGCTTACTTACAATAGACGCCTGTATGGTATTAAATTCCTCTTTTGTTAAAGAGAGTTTAGGCTGCGAAAATTCCATATCCGATGCAGCATTAATTGGTATTAAATGTAAATGTGCATGAGGCACTTCTAAACCCACTGTGACCATACCTACTCTATTACATGGGAAGCTTTCCGCAATGGCATTGGCAATGGGTTTTGCAAAAAGCAACAACTCACTTAAATAGGCATCCGGGACTTCAAAAATTTTATCTACTTCAATTTTTGGAACAATTAAAGTATGCCCCTTTTGTAAAGGATAAATATCTAAAAAAGCATAAAACTTTTCAGACTCTGCAATTTTATAGGAAGGAATTTCACCATGAATGATTTTAGAAAAAATGGTCATGGTTTTGAAATTATTAAATAGTAATATTTTCTACCAAAAATTTCATTACTCCATTGGGCGCTTGTATCTCGGCCAATTCGCCTACTTTCTTACCCATCAACCCCTTTCCAATAGGAGAAGATGCTGAAATTTTACCCGCTTTTAAATCGGCCTCTTTCTCTCCTACTATTTGATAAGTCATCGTTTTTTTTGTGGCCTGATTGGTAATGGTCACTTTAGTTAAGATAGTTACCTTGCTAATATCAATAGTATTGGTATCCACAATTTTAGCATTAGAAATAGTAGACTCCAATTGTTTAATTTTTGCCTCTAACATGCCTTGCGCTTCCTTCGCAGAATCGTATTCGGCATTTTCTTTTAAATCGCCTTTTTCTCTCGCTTCTCCAATAGCTCTTGATGCCGCAGGACGATCCACCGACTTCATGCGTTGTAATTCTTCACGCATTTTATCGAAGGTCTCCATGGTCACATATGCTGTATTCTCACTCATACCCTTAGTTTAGTTATAAAAAAAATACAACGCCACATAATTGTAGCGTTGCATGGTGCAAAGATATAAAATATTGGCTAAATGATGCCTAATTTTTCCAATATCACTTTAGACATCTTATAATAGGCTTCCTGACTATAACCGGCAATATGGGGGGTTAGAATAAAGTTAGGAAAGGCCTGTAAACCAGCCAATAAGGCCTTTTCTTGGATAGAATAGCTAGCCAATTGCTCGTTCTCCAAAACATCCAATCCAGCCCCTCTAATTTGTTCCTTTTGAAGTGCTTTTAAAAGTGCTGAGGTATCCGTAACAGAGCCTCTACAGGTACTAATAAAATAAGGCTTCTTTTTAAAACCATTAAAAAAAGCGTCGTTGGCATAATGATGTGTTAAGCTAGTTAGCGGAAGATGCAAACTAACTACATCGGCCTGTGACTGTATCATTTCTATTGTTGCCGACTTTATATTAGCAGTTTCGAAGTTGGTTGCATAAATATCATGTGCCAAAATTTGCACATCAAATCCTTCCAATACTTTTGCAAAAGCAGTACCTGTATTTCCAAATCCAATAATACCTATTGTTTTACCTGTTAGTTCATCAGCTCTATTGGCATCACGAATCCATTTTCCTGCTTGCACTTCTTGGTAAGCGCTATGAATGCGATTCATTAAACTTAAAACTAAACCCAATGTATGTTCGCCCACCGTTGTTCGATTGCCTTCGGGACTACTTACACATTGAATATTTTTAGTAGCGGCAAAATCTGTATCAATTAATTCCATGCCACTGCCAATGCGCCCAATCCATTTTAATTGAGTCGCTTTTTCTATCATAGCAGCATCCATTTTTAAACGGGTGGTTACAATTAACCCATGCGCTGAATCAATGCATTGCATTAAAGCCTCATAGCTTATGGTAGGTTCATATTGAAGCTCATATCCTTTTTGCTGAAAAGTATCCAATAAAAAAAGATGCACGGGTGCCGTTATAATTATTTTCAAAGCCATATTATTCAACATGCATTTTAAAAGTTAACGCAGCATAGTCTTCATAGGTCAAGTTTTCCGCTCTTTTAGTAAAAAGAGGGTCCTGTAATTGGGCTGCACTAAAATAAGGTTTTAATGGATTTCTCAACATTTTTCTTCTTTGCCCAAAAGCCATTTTTACTATATGAAAAAATAATTTTTCAGAAACGAATTTCGGGAAAATATCTTTGCGGGTAAATTTAATCACCCCACTCATCACTTTAGGAGGAGGCGTAAAAGCAGTGGGCGGTACATCAAATAAATAAGTAACGTCATAAAAAGCCTGTGTTAAAACACTTAAAATGCCATAGGCTTTTGAATTGGGTTTGGCAGCAATGCGTTCGGCCACTTCTTTTTGAAACATACCCACCATCATAGGTACTTGTTCTTTCCATTCTAATATTTTAAAAACTATTTGTGTAGAAATATTGTAAGGGAAATTGCCTGCCACCACAAAATCATTTTCAAAAGGAATTACTGCATCCAAAATGTCAGCTAGTATTAATTTATCTTTTAATTCAGGATATTCTAGGCTTAGAAAAGCTACTTTTTCACGATCTAATTCAATGGCCTTAAAAGATACCGTTGGAATGTCTTGGATATATTTAGTCAAAGCCCCTGCCCCTGGACCCACTTCAAGCAATTGCTTAATTTCCTGTTGTAGCAATACCTCCTGTATATCCTTACAAATTTGAGCATCATTCAAAAAATGTTGACCCAGCGACTTTTTTAGCGTGTATTGCATGAGGCAAAGTTAGGTTTTTGTGCGTACTTTTACAGCCTAATCAAATGGATATGAACCCAGACATCAGAAAACCAATTATAGGCTTTAC
>CANHLZ010000016.1 GCA_947461595.1 Bacteroidota bacterium
TATGGAAAAACAAATCAGCATCCACATGATGCATTTCTCTTTGCTGATCGGCTAAATAATGATTCTCTGCTTTTTGCAGCTTAACTCTTATACCTGGCTCACTTAAATATTTAATTATAGCACTGTTTTTAGGCAATGCTCTAAAAGCACTGTACAAGGCCTTTCCGCCATCTTTTGGATCGTCATTGCCTTCTGCAATTTTCTTTTTTGCTTCTATCAAAAATTGATTGACCGTTTTCTTTTGCATCTCCACCAATTTTTCAATTCTTGGTTTCAATTCAAAAAATTGTTGCTCCCCTGTTTGATGTCCTATGGGACCAGATATAATTAAAGGCGTACGCGCATCATCAATTAAAACACTATCCACTTCATCCACCATCGCATAATGATGTTTGCGTTGTACCATCTCTTCTGGCGTATGCACCATATTGTCCCTTAAATAATCAAAACCAAATTCATTATTGGTACCATAGGTTATTCCTGCGCGATAAGCATCGCGGCGCTCTTCTGAATTAGGCTGATGCTTATCAATGCAATCCACCGTAATGCCCAACCACTCAAACAAAGTGCCATTCCACTCACTATCTCTTTTGGCCAAATAATCATTGACAGTAACTATGTGCACTCCTTCTCCAGCTAATGCATTTAAATAAGCGGGCAAAGTGGATACTAAGGTTTTACCCTCTCCAGTAGACATCTCGGCAATCTTACCTTGATGCAAAACAATCCCTCCCAATAACTGCACGTCATAGTGCACCATATTCCAAGTTATGGGGGTGCCTGCCGCTTTCCAAGTAGTTTGAAATATTGATTGATCGCCCTTGATTTGGATGTATTCTTTTTTGACCGATAATTCACGATCTAAAGAGGTCGCTTTTGTAACCAATTCTTCCTCCTCCGTAAACCTTCGGGCCGTTTCCTTAACCACCGCAAAAGCTTCTGGCAAAATGTCCCATAAAATCTTTTCTATGGCATGGTCTCTTTGTTTTTTAAGGCTGTCTATTTGCTGGTAAATGGTATCTCTGCCTAAAAAATCGCTCAAAGGCAGGGCTTCGGCCTTGGCTTGTTCCTCTTCAATTAATATATCCGTCTCTGACAAAGAGGTTTTAATTCTAGCCTTAAATTCTTCGGTTTTAGCTCTTAATTCGTCATTATTAAGTGATTTATACCCTTCAAAATGTCCGTTAATAATGGGTACCAAATGTTCAATTTTCTTGACATCTTTCTCACTTTTTGAACCTCCAAATAGCTTACTTATAATTTGCAACATATTCCTGCTTGATAATTGTGTTAAAACCTATACTCAATAGGCGTGCCAAAGTTAAGTAATTGGGGTGAGTTTGAAGATTTTAAGGGGTATCCAATATAAAAATTAACTTGAATGGCCTTAAAATTGAAAAATGGACGAAAAAATGATACCTTTGCTCGCCTTTGGAGCACTAAAAATACAACAGGCTTCCACTTGAACATCAGAAACTAAGAAATGCTATGGCAGGTCAATTAAACGAAGTAAGAAATAGGATTAAAAGTACTCAAAGTACACAGCAACTCACTAAAGCCATGAAAATGGTAAGTGCTGCAAAATTACGCCGTGCTCAAGACGCAATTACACAAATGAGGCCTTATACCCGCAAACTACAAGATATGTTAAGCAATATCATTGGCAGTTTGGACGGCGACATGAATTTGGCCTTAGCGGAAACTAGACCAGTGAACAATGTGTTGTTAATAGTAATCACTTCTGACAGAGGATTGTGTGGTGGGTACAATGCCAATTTGGTAAAATTAGCCAAGACCACCATCGCTGAAAAATACGCGAATAAAAATATTACCATTTGGAATATAGGCAAGAAAGGATTTGAAAGTTTATCGAAGTCTGGTTATAAAACCAATGCCGATTATAAAGATATTTTCTTAAACTTGAAATTTGAAAATGTACAAACTGCAGCAAAAGCAGCAATGAATGCATTTGCTAATAAAGAGTTTGATGCGATTGAAGTTATATACAGCGAATTTAAAAATGCCGCCACTCAATTACCTACAGCAGAGCCATTTTTACCCATTCCTAAAATAGCCAAGAAAGCAAATCAGAAAAAAACTGATTTTATTTTTGAACCACACAAAGAAGTATTGGTAGCAGAGTTAATGCCTAAAATATTAAACACACAGTTATTCAAAGCCGTGCTAGATGCGAATGCTAGTGAGCATGGCGCTAGAATGACTGCAATGGATAAAGCAAGCGAAAACGCAAACGAATTATTAAAATCATTGAAATTATCATACAACCGTGCACGTCAAGCAGCCATTACCACAGAACTTACAGAGATCGTGAGTGGTGCTGCAGCATTAAACGGTTAAGCCCCAACTATTATGGAAATCAGTCAAATTATTCCGCATATTGAAGCCCTTATTTTTGCAAGTGAAAAAGCATTGAATGCCAATGATATTACTGAACTCATCAATAATGCATTTGGATTTTTAGAAGAAAGAATTAGCTTAGATCAAGTAGAAAGTGCATTAGAAGGAATACAAGAAAAATACAGTACTGAATTTTATCCTTTTGAATTAAAACAAAGTGGTGGAGGTTGGCAGTTTTTAACTAAGCCTGATTTTCACAAAACCATTGCTCAACTAAATGGAGATAAATTTTTAAAGCGTCTGTCTAATGCTGCTTTAGAATCTTTAGCCATCATCGCCTATAAACAACCTATTACCAAAGGCGAAGTGGAAGCCATCAGAGGCGTGAATAGTGATTATTCTATACAAAAATTATTAGAGAAAGAATTAATTACCATTAGTGGAAGAAACGAGCATTTACCTGGTAAACCTTTAGTATACTCTACTTCAAAAAACTTTATGGATTATTTCGGAATCAATTCAACCGATGATTTACCTAAAATAAGAGAGGTCTTGGCCGACCAATTGGTGGAAGCTACCGTAATCAAACCTGAAGACTTTACCGATAATAGCGTTTTAGAACAAACCGAAGACGCTGAAACACCCAATTTGCCAGAAGAAACAGACGGGTACGAAGCAGAGTCAAGCAAGGAAGACGAAAGTCCTGAAAGCCCTGTTGAATAACACTTAGTAGTATTTTCCCTACTTACAATTTTTAAAAAATTATACTGTGGATATAATGACTGAACCTAGTTCTAATTGTATCTTCGTACAATGAATTCAAGTTTATCCTACGATCAATTAAAAGAGGCTGCCCATACTTATGGCACTCCTTTGTACGTATACCATGCCGAAAAAATGGTAGACCAATATAAAAGCTTGTTAAACCATTTCTCAAATAAATCAGTTTGTTTTTTTTATGCATGCAAAGCGCTTACTAATATTCATGTATTAGATGTTATTAAAAAAGCAGGATGTAACATAGATTGCAGTTCCATCAATGAAGTTAAATTGGCCATTCATGTTGGATTTGATCCTTCTAATATTTTGTACACCAGCAATAGTGTTGACTTTGAAGAAATAAAAGAAGCAGTAAGCTTAGGTGTACATATTAATATTGACAGCTTATCCAATGTAGAAAAATTTGGAATCACTTATGGCAATAGATATCCAGTAGGAGTTAGAATTAGACCCGATATCATGGCTGGAGGTAATTTGAAAATTTCAACGGGTCATGATAAAAGTAAGTTTGGCATACCTGCTAAACAAATTAATGAACTCAAAGCAATACAAGAAAAGTACAAAATCAATATTGCCACCTTACACATTCATACAGGAAGTGAAATAAAAGATGTCGCCGTTTTTTTGCAATCAGCTGAGGTGTTTGAACAACTACTACCCGATTTCCCTACTGTAAATATTTTAGATTTCGGAGGAGGATTTAAAGTGCCATATCAACCCAATGAAAAAGGGACAGATATTGCTTTATTAGGTGCAGAGGTAAATAAAATTATGGCAGCATTGTCTGCTAAAGCAGGGAGAAATTTAACGGCCTGGTTTGAACCAGGAAAGTATTTAGTAAGTGAAGCTGGTTTTTTCATTACCAAAGTAAATGTGCTTAAACAATCTGGGGATATTTGTTTTGCCGGCATCAATAGTGGTTTAAACCACTTAATTAGACCCATGTTTTATGACGCCTATCATCATATAGATAATTTAAGTGCCCCCAGCAAGGAGTTAAAAAAATATGCGGTGGTGGGTAACATTTGCGAAACCGATACCTTTGCATGGGAAAGGCCTTTGCCAACTATTGAAGAAGGAGATTTCTTGATATTTTATAATGCTGGAGCTTATGGCTATGAAATGTCAAGCAATTACAATGCACGCTTTAAACCCGCACAAGTATTGTTTGAAGAAGGGAAACACCGTTTAATAAGTAGGCCAGATACCATCGAAGATTTATTGGCATTACAAATGCCGCTTAATAAATAATTATGATTGAAATACGACATATCAGTAAACAATTTGGAGACCGAGTGATCATAGATGACATTAGCGCCCAATTTAAACCAGGTATTTGTAATTTAATTATTGGAACAAGTGGAAGTGGGAAAACGGTTTTAGTTAAATGTATTGTAGATTTATTAAAAGCAGATAAAGGAGAAGTGCTATTTGACAATATCCCTTTTTCTGCCATGGGAAAAGAAGATCGAAAAGATTTAAGGCAAAACTTAGGCATGTTATTTCAAGGAAATGCATTGTTTGATTCTATGACTGTAGAAGAAAATGTACGATTCCCTTTAGATATGTTCTCTGAATTAACTTTAGCAGAAAAGGTTGTAAAAGTAAATCAAATTTTGGCACGGGTTCAATTAGAAGGTGTGAATAGTAAGTTTCCAGCCGAATTAAGTGGAGGAATGAAAAAAAGAGTTGGATTGGCTAGGGCACTAGTGATGCAGCCAAAATATTTGTTTTGCGATGAGCCCAATTCAGGCCTGGATCCACAAACTTCGATGGTCATAGATAAGCTTATTCATGAATTAACCGTTGAATTTAACATCACCACTATTGTGGTAACTCATGACATGAATAGTGTAATGGAAATTGGTAATTATATTATTTATTTGAACCAAGGTAAAAAAGAATGGGAAGGATCTAATCAAGATATTATTTTTAGCCAAAATAAATTATTAAATAACTTTATATTCGCCTCTGAATTTTTGCAGGATGCAAAATCGATGCGGATGATGGAACAAAAAAAATAACCGCAATAAAATAACAAAACAATTATGAAGCATTTTTTAACTTTAGTATTAGGTGTATTGCTTTTTACTCAACTCCATGCACAAGAGAAACCTGCAGTGGTGGATCCCAACTCCCCCTATTTAAAAGACAAGAGAATACCTGCTTTTTCCATTACAGGATTGGATGGTAAAGAAATAACTAATAAACAACTTCCTAAATATAAGTTTACTTGTATTATTATATTTAGTCCAGATTGTCCTCATTGCCAAAAAGAAGCAGCTGAAATAAATAAATATCCAGCCAAGTTTAAAGACGTACTATTTATTTGGGATAGTTTTAGAGATATGGAATCCATCAAAAAATTTGCTGTTAATTATAATTTAATCAATAAGCCCAATATCGTTATTGGTCGCGACCCCAATTTTACCATTGCTAGCTTTTTTAGACCTAGAATGACCCCCTTTATGGCATTGTACGTGAATGGCAGTTTGTTAAAAGTTTATGAACAAGGCGCAGATGTTTTAGAAATGGCTAAATTAATAGAAAGCAATTAGTTAACTTAGCACCGGAAAAAATAATACATACATTAAAAATAACATTATATGAAAGTTACCGTAGTAGGCGCAGGAGCAGTAGGTGCAACATGCGCAGACAATATTGCTCGTAAAGAATTAGCACAAGAATTGGTTTTATTAGACATCAAAGAAGGATTTGCAGAAGGCAAAGCGCAAGACATGATGCAAACAGCTGCATTACTAGGTTTTGATACTAGAATTAGTGGAAGTACAAATGATTATTCTAAAACAGCTAACTCAGACGTGGTAGTGATTACCTCTGGCATACCTCGTAAACCAGGCATGACCCGCGAAGAATTAATTGGCACCAATGCAGGTATTGTAAAAGGCGTTTGTGAAAATATTTTAAAATTCTCTCCCAATGCAATAATTATTGTCATTAGTAATCCTATGGATACCATGACTTATTTAGCTTTACAATCTACTGGATTGGCTAAAAATAAAATTATAGGAATGGGCGGAACTCTAGATAGCGCTCGTTTTAAATATCAATTAAGTAACACCTTAAACTGCAGCCCTTCTGATTTGAATGCATTGGTAGTGGGTGGACATGGTGATACTACAATGATTCCCCTAATCAAGCATGCTACTTGGAATAGTATTCCTGTTACCAAATTTTTAGACCCTGCTCAGCAAGAAAAAATTATCAATGATACCATGGTAGGTGGTGCCACACTAACAAAATTATTAGGTACTTCTGCATGGTATGCGCCAGGTGCTGCTGGAGCTGCATTAGTAGAGAGCATTGTTAGAGATGAGAAAAAATTATTTACTTGCTGCGTAAGCTTAAATGGCGAATATGGTCAAAAAGATATTTGCTTAGGTGTTCCTGTAGTAATTGGTAAAAATGGCTGGGAAAAAATTGTCGAAATGGACTTGTCTGCAGATGAGCAAGCAGCTTTTAACAAAAGCGCTGAAGCTGTAAGAAACATGAACGACGTTTTAAAAACATTGTAATTCTATTCTAAAATATAATTGCTTTATGAAAAAGCCTTCTTTCGAATCTTCGGAGGAAGGCTTTCACTTTTATGCCTATTTAATTAATAGATATTCATTCACCTTGGCTGCAATGCTGTTGATATTTTGTTGCTGCATGCAGGCGAAGTGCCCCTTTGGACAATGTTGATCACCTTGCTTGGTACATGGTTGGCAAGCTAAATCTGGTACTATCGAATTGTAATGCGGTGGTGTATGTATACTTGGATAATAGGCTTCAAATTGTAATGCCGGACTAGTTGCCCCCCAAATGGTAATAGTTGGTTTTTTTAATGCAGCAGCCACATGTAAAAATCCGGTGTCATGCGACACCACTACAGTTGACATTTGAAGTATACTTGCCGATTCTTGCAAGCTAAATTTACCACAAGCATTGTAAACGTAATTCGTATTGGATTGTGCAATTAAATCAGCATCCCCTATATCCTCTTTCCCTCCAATAAGCACAATGGGCTTTTTTAAAATTGATGCCAACTGTATCCACTTTTGTACTGGCATTTTTTTATTAAAGTAAGAAGCCCCTATTACCAGCGCAATAAACCCTGCTTGATGACTAGTAGGTAAATGAGCAGCAGTAAATGTATTATTTACAGGGAAAAAATAATCCAAGCCTTTTCCATCGTTGGTTACATTCAACTGCTTTAACGTATGCAAATACCTATCGCAAACATGTGTAACAGGTAATAAGTTAATATGCAGTTTGGCCAAGAGCAATTTTCTAACACTTAATTTTTGATAACTAAATGATTTTACCCCTAAGGCGCTTTTAATCTTCCAAGATCTTATATTATGATGTAAATCAATCACATAATCGAACTGTATTTTTTTTAAAGAAGCAATGGTCTGGTCAATGTCATTGTCCATGTAGTGAAAGTGATCGATATAAGGATTAGCAGACACTAAATCCTTCATAGCCAATTTAGTTAAGAAATGTATTTCTACACCTGGCAGCTGCTGTTTAGCACATCGAACTGCGGGTGTGGTAAGTACAATATCGCCAATAGACGAAAAACGGATAAATAATAAACGCATACTTTATTTACTCTAAGGAAGTGGCTGGTCGTATTCTAAATAATCCAAATCCTTGTGGTAGGTTTCCTCTGTAAAAACAAAGGCAATTAAAGTAATGATCATTACTGTAGCCCCTGTAAAAATACCACTTTGAATAATGCTCCAACCTAACTTTTTTTGAAGCAAATCAAGGAATAAAAAATTAATCAATGGCAAAGCCCCTCTTACCATATTAGGTATGGTGGTAGCCGCTGTTGCTCTTAAATTAGTACCAAATTGTTCGGCTGCCATCGTATTAAAAATAGCCCAATAGCCTGTGCTAAAGCCAAGTAAGCCACAAATAAGATACATGATATCGTCATTATTATTGAATGCGCTAAAGAATAAAATCATACAAATAATATTTAGCGAATAAAAAACCAGAAGCGCTTTTTTTCTACTTTGAAAATATTGACTCACATACCCAATCAATAAATCACCCAATGCAATTCCTATATAGGCAAACATAACTGCCTTTCCAGAATCAATAAAATTATCACCATATAAACCAGTAGCAAACTTATTACTATAATTAACCATTACCCCAATTACAAACCAAGTAGGTAAGCCAATCAAAATAGCTTTAATGTATTTTGAAAACCGTTGGTACGAGCTAAAAAACATTAAGAAATTTCCTTTTGAAATCTTGGCTAATTTGGTGGACTCAAACATAAACGACTCGGCCACTTTCACACGAAGAATTAACAAGCAAAATCCAAGCACTCCTCCAATTTGATAACACAATCTCCAGTCGGAAGTAAATTTAAAAGTAAAGTAGGCAAATACGGCTCCAAACAAACCAATGCCTGCAACCAAGGAAGTACCTATTCCTCTTTTATTTTTTGGTAACATTTCTGAAACCAAAGTAATGCCCGCCCCTAATTCTCCAGCCAAGCCTATGCCTCCAATAAATCTGCAGTAAGCATATTGATCTACTGTTTGTACGAAAGAAGTTAAAAAATTCGCAACGGAATAAAGGATAATAGACCCAAACAATACTTTTAATCTTCCCTTTTTATCTCCCAACACCCCCCATAAAATACCTCCTATCAATAGGCCAGACATTTGCCAATTAATAATATGCGCACTGTCTACAATAATAGTCTCTGCCGTCGAACCCAAGCTCATTACGCTTGGCTGTCTTACAATAGTAAATAAGAGCAAGTCATACACGTCAACAAAATAACCTAACGCAGCAACAAAAACTGGCAAGGACAATAGTCCAATTTGTTTATTAGTAGTCATAATTTTTACAATGAATTTTTATTTATTTTCTAGAACGATGTTTTATCACTTGAAAAATAACTGGCGCTGTTGTTACTAGAACAATTCCTAAAACAATCACTTCCAAATGCTTTTTTAAATCAAATTGAAAATGATTTAATATATAAGATTGTAAAAAATGTCCTGCGCAAAGCATAGAAGCTACCCAGGTGATACATCCAACAATGTTATAATAAACAAATTTATTTTTATCCATCTTTACGATACCTGCTATAATAGGTGCAAAAGTGCGAACAATGGGGATAAACCTAGCAATAACAATGGCACGTCCTCCGTGCTTTTCATAAAAGTCATTGGCTTGTCTTAAATATTTTTTCTTAAAAAAGAAATTGTCTTCCCAATCATACATCGCGGGACCAACTTTTTTCCCAATGCGATAACCCACTTCATTTCCCAAGATACCCGCTACCGTTATAAAGGAGAATATGGTAAACAAATTAACCCATTCATTTTCACTCACAAAAATTTGGGCAGCCAAGGGCGCACTATAAATACCTGCTACAAAAAGTAAACTATCTCCAGGTAGGAAAAAGCCAAAAAACAAACCTGTTTCAGCAAAAACTACAAATAACAATAACCACAAGCCTCCATTTTCAATATAATATTGAGGTTGTAATAATTGGCTCCAATGAAAAGCATCTAATAAATGGATCATACTTAATAATTATGCTTGCTTAGGTGATTCTAAAGCTCCTTCCCATTTACTAACCACTGTTGTAGCTAAGCTGTTGCCCAATACATTGGTGGCAGAACGAAACATGTCGCAAAAATGATCAATAGGCAAAATTAATGCTATCCCTTCTGGAGGAATGTGAAACATCGCACAAGTAGCAGTCACTACCACCAAGGAAGCCCTCGGAACACCCGCAATACCTTTACTCGTTAACATTAACACTAGTAACATGGTCAACTGTGTTCCCATATCTAAATGTATTCCATAAGCTTGCGCTATGGCCATACTAGCAAAAGTCATATACATCATGCTACCATCTAAATTAAATGAGTAGCCTAATGGTAAAATAAAAGAAACTATTTTATCCTTACATCCAAAGCGTTCTAGTTCTTCGGTTAATTTAGGAAACACTGCTTCGCTGCTGGTCGTACTAAATGCAATCACCAATGGCGTAGTAATATGTTTTAGTAAAGAAGGTATTCTATTTTTTAATATTAAAAAGCCTACTCCTAATAAGACTACCCATAAAGTGGCAATCCCTATCAGAAAGAAAAATAAATATTTGCCATAAAAAAGAAAAATGGCTAGCCCTTTGGTAGCAATTACAGCAGCTATAGCACCAAAAACACCTAAAGGGGCGAAATTCATTACATAGCCCACCATTTTAAGAATAATATGCGCAATGGTTTCCAGTGCTTTCACAAAACCTTTTGCAGCATCTCCAATAGCAGCTGCTGCTACGCCGAAAAAAATACTAAAAATTACAATTTGTAAAATTTCATTATTGGCCATGGCCTCTACCATACTTTTAGGAAAAACATGTTCTACAAAATTGATCAAACTAAATACTTGAGTTTTGCCCATTAAATCTTTAGCTCCTGTTACATCGGCATTGGATAATGCAATGCCTTCCCCTGGTTTAAATATATTCACCAAAATTAAACCAATTAATAAACTTATTAAAGAAGCACTTACAAACCACAACAATGCTTTACCACCTACTCTTCCCACTGTTTTAAGATCGCCTAATTTGGCAATACCCACTACCAAGGTTGTAAAAACCAATGGCGCAATAATCATTTGCACGAGTCTTAAAAAAATGGTAGTTAAAACTTTTAAGTTTTTTGAATAAGCGTCAATGGAAGTTGCACTTTGAGTTTCATGTATATAATAACCTAAAATTGCACCGGCAATCATGGCTATTACAATGTATAAAGTAAGCTTATTTGATTTTTTCATGGTACTAGATAGTAATGCAATATAAGACTTAAGTAGTAAAAAAATACCCCATAATGGGGCTGCCTTTTTTAAAAAAATGCACATGAAATTGCAAAAAAAGTGCTATTTTCCAATTTAAATTGTGTTGTCATTTAACAACTAATTCAAAAACATAACTATGTTATTGAATTGAACAACGAAACCTTAACATTATGAGTTTATTTAGAAAGAAGGATTTATCAGCCATGTTGGCCCAAGCGGAAGATGGCGGGAAGGGTCTAAAACGTACTTTAGGCGCAGGCAACCTGGTTGCATTGGGCGTGGGAGCCATTATAGGTGCAGGCTTGTTTGTAAGAACTGCTGCAGCAGCAGGTCAAGCAGCTGGACCTGCTGTAACTTTGTCCTTTATTGTCGCAGCCATTGGTTGTGCTTTTGCAGGATTGTGTTATGCAGAATTTGCTGCCATGATTCCTATCTCAGGAAGCGCCTATGCTTATTCTTATGTAACAATGGGCGAAACAGTCGCTTGGATTATTGGCTGGGCCTTAATTATGGAATATGCTTTGGGTGCTGCCACGGTATCCATTGCTTGGAGTGAATATCTAAACAAGCTGCTGGGAGGAGGCATCCCTTATGAATGGAGCCATTCCCCTTTTGAAAGCGTCACTGATACGGCTGGTGTATTGCACCATGGTATTATGAATGCCCCCGCTTTAGTCATTTTATTATTACTCACTTTATTATTAATTAAAGGGACTCAAGAATCTGCTATTGTGAATGCAATCATTGTATTTATAAAAGTGGCAATTGTAATATTATTTATCATATTAGGTTGGCAGTTTATTAGACCAGAAAATCATACTCCTTATTTAATACCTGCTACACAACCTCCATTAATTGATGCTTCAGGAAAAGTCATTGCCGACTACTCGGGTGCTTTTAAGCATGGCTGGGGTGGTGTATTAGGAGGTGCAGCTATAGTATTCTTTGCTTTTATTGGTTTTGATGCGGTATCTACTGCAGCACAGGAAGCAAAAAATCCTAAAAGAGATATGCCCATTGGTATATTAGGTTCATTAGTAGTTTGTACTATTCTTTATATTTTATTTGGACACGTATTAACAGGAGTTGCCAACTGGAAAGACTTCGTAGATCCTTTAAAAGGACGTGAAGCTTCTGTCGCATATGCCATCTCCACTTATATGACAGGCTATGGTTGGCTAGCAACAGCAGTAACCGTGGCTATTTTAGCAGGATTTAGTTCTGTTATATTAGTCATGTTGATGGGCCAATCACGTGTATTTTACTCGATGGCCAACGACGGATTATTACCTAAAGTATTTTCTGAATTACACCCTAAGTATAGAACGCCCTATAAATCAAACTGGATTTTATTTGTATTTGTAGGTGCCTTTGCCGCTTTTGTACCAGGCAATGTGGCAGGCGATTTAACTTCATTTGGAACTTTATTCGCCTTCGTATTAGTAAGTGCTGGTATTTGGATATTAAGACGCAAATCGCCCAATATGGAACGTCCATTCAAAACTCCATTAGTTCCATTAGTGCCTATTTTAGGAGCTATCATTTGCTTAGCAATGATATTTGCTTTGGATGGCCAAACACTTAAAGTTGCATTTGGCTGGATGGTTTTGGGATTAGTAGTTTACTTTGTATATAGTCGTAAACACAGTAATTTGAACAAGTAATACTGACTCATGTATATAAAATTGTCCCCTCGAGTTATCGGGGGGACAATTTTTTTTTGCTTATTTTTGCAACTCTTAACACCTACAACTATGGGAAGGATATTTGAAGTAAGAAAAGCCACGATGTTCAAAAGGTTTGATCGTATGGCTAAGCAATTTACCAGAATTGGTAAAGAAATTGTAATTGCAGTGAAGGCAAGTGGCCCTAATCCTGACGATAACCCTGCTTTAAGAAGATGCTATCAAAATGCAAGAAGTGTAGGCATGCCCAAGGATCGTGTGGAAGCCGCAATTAAAAGAGCCTTGGGTAAAGACACTAGCAACTATGAAGAAATATTATACGAAGGCTATGCTCCCCATGGAGTGGCTTTATTAGTAGAAACAGCTACCGACAATCATGTAAGAACGGTAGCCAATGTAAAAAGTCATTTTAACAAAGGGCATGGCACATTAGGTAATTCGGGAAGTGTGAGTTTTCAGTTTAAAAAAATGGGTGTATTCAATTTAAAGCCAGAAGGATTAAATATGGACGATTTGGAATTAGAATTAATTGACCATGGCTTAGATGAATTAGGTGAAAGTAATGACGACAATGGAAATGCTATTATTGTATTACGTTGTGCTTTTACTGATTTTGGGAATTTGCAAAAAGCATTAGAAGATAAAAATTTACACCCTATTAGTGCAGAGTTGGAATGGATTCCCACCACTACCGTTCCTGTTACTGACGAACAAGCAGAAGACATCAGTAAATTAATTGAAAGGCTAGAAGAAGATGAAGACGTAAACAAAGTATTTCACAATATGGGTGCTTAATGAGAAAACAATTCATACCTATTTTATTACTAACTCCCTTTTTGCTAATGATCAATGCAATGAAGCCATTGAGCGATACGAGCAAAATAAAATATAATTATTACCGCCTAAGTGCAGATTTGAAACTGGCTCCAAATTTATATACCACACAAACAGGATTCTTTTGCAATACTGAAAGGGCTTTAGAAAAGAAAACTAAATTAGCCGTAAAATTTAGACTAGGATCGGTGGAACAAACGCAGCATTTAGAAGGATACGCTTCTACTCTGCCATCATCTCATTAATTACTTTGATAATTTCCTCAGTATTGGGTTTTGAGAAATAATCCCCGTCACTAGCAAATGCAGGACGATGGGCTTTGGCGCTTAAGGTACGTGCTGCCACATCTAACCAACGGTAACCTCCCTGCCCTTCAATTACTTGCTGATACATATAAGCACTTGCACCGCCGGGTACATCTTCATCAATAAAAATAATTCTATTGGTTTTTTTCAAAGAAGCCACTATTTGATGATTGATATCAAATGGCAATAAAGTTTGCACATCTATGATTTCACAATCAATGCCCATGTCATATAAACGCATGGCTGCGTCTTCAATAATTCTTAAAGTAGAACCATAGGAAACAATGGTAATGTCATTGCCTTCTTTTAAAATTTCTGGCTTGCCTAATGGAACTGTAAATTCGGTTATATTAGAAGGCATGGTTTCTTTTAATCGATAGCCATTTAAACATTCAATTAATAAAGCAGGATCATTGCCTCGTAATAAAGTATTGTACATACCCACTGCTTGCACCATATTTCTTGGCACACAAACAAACATACCTCTTAAAGCATTTACAATTACACCCATTGGCGATCCACTATGAAAAATCCCTTCCAAGCGATGTCCTCTGGTACGAATAATAACAGGGCTGCTTTGTAATCCATTGCTGCGATAATGCAGAGTGGAGATATCGTCACTTAAAGTTTGTAGGCCATATAATAAATAATCCAAGTATTGGATCTCTGCAATGGGACGCAATCCTCTCATGGCCATTCCATGTGCTTGTCCAATAATAGATTGTTCTCTTATCCCTGTATCAAAAATGCGATCTGCTCCATGTTTAATTTGCAAGCCTGCAAACCCTTGATTGACATCTCCAATATTTCCCAGATCTTCCCCAAAAGCATATACAGCAGGATTTTGCTCAAACAGTACATCAAAATAATGATTCAATACTTCATAACCATTTAAGGTAGGCGCATCGGATGGATAAATTGGGTCAACTACTGAAACATTTAATGTACTTAGTGGGCCTTCATTGTACAAATCCTTGCTGTAAAATGGAGCTTCTTGTTGATAATAGGCATCTAAAAAATAACGAATCGCTTTTTTATTAGGATGATGGGTTATTTTTTCAAGTACTAAATGAAGTGCTCTAAAAATATCTCTTTTCAAAGGCTCTCTACTATGTACTAACTCATGTAATAATTCGGTTGCTATTTTCAAGTCTAATTCATTCAAACCTTGTTGCACCAATTGAACACCTTCAATAATTTTTTCTTTAATTGGAGCAATGTATTTTTCCCAAGCAGCTAATTTGAGTAAGCGTACTTCTTGCTTTACTTCCGCTTCTAATTCTTGTAAAATATCTTCGGTGGTTAATTCATTCAATAAAAGCCACTCACGCATTTTTTTATTGCAATCCCATTCTCTTTCCCATTGAAGCCTTTCGGAGGTTTTATATCTTTCATGACTTCCGCTAGTAGAATGTCCTTGAGGTTGTGTCATTTCTTGTATGTGAAATAAAACAGGCGTATGGGTATCTCTTGTAAAGGAAATGCCTTCTTCAAAAGTTTCACATAAAGCTGCGTAATCCCAACCTTTCACGGTATAAATTTTTATGCCATTAGTGCCCTTCTCCATTTCCAACCCCTTTAACGCTTCCGATATTGATCCTTTAGTTGTTTGCAAAGTAGTGGGTACCGAAATGCCATAGCCGTCATCATAAACAAAAATGGCTAAGGGTACTTGCAGGACACCCGCTGCATTAACTACTTCCCAAAAATGTCCTTCGGAAGTACTTGCATCTCCAATGGTACAAAAACAAACCTCATTACCATTATTACTTAAGCTAGAAAAAATTTCTTTATGTTTTGAACTTCTAAAACAATTAGAAGCATAAGCCATTCCTAAACCGCGTACCATTTGCCCAGCAGTGGGTGCAATGTCAGCAGAAATATTATAAGTATTAACCAAATCGCTCCAAGCTCCTTTTTTATTTACAAATTCAGTAGCAAAATGAGCATTCATATTTTTTCCCCCACTATAAGGGTCATTGTAAACGTCTGAATACAGTTGAGAAAAATAATCTTCAACATTAGCCACCCCTAGGGCAAACATGAAAGTTTGATCTCTGTAATAGCCACTTCTAAAATCTCCTTTTTGGAAAAATTTGGCCAGCGCAATTTGCGCAACTTCTTTTCCATCTCCAAAAATGCCAAATTTTGCTTTTCCTGTTAGTACTTCTCTCCTGCCCAACAAGCTTACCTCTCTACTCAATAAAGCCATACGATAGTCGGCAATAACGGAATTCCGAAATGCCTCAAAGGAGAGCATGTCTTGGTTAGCAACTGCATCTAGGGTGGATTCCATTTGACAAAAATAGGGGTCAAAATTCATAAAAAGTAAAGAAATAACTAAAATCCCCATTTTGCCAATTTTTCAATAATTTCGTTATCGTATTTCACTAGCATTTTGTGCTATGAATCATAAAAAAGTATGCAAAAATTCACTTTTATTACTGCCTTTTTAGCCTTGACTTTAGTAAGTATGCAAACTAAAGCTCAGACTAAAGTGGAAGAACTGCTAAAGTTTAAAAATGATCAATACGATTTTGGCAAAATAAGCTTTGGGAAACCAGCCTCTTATAGCATAGAAATTACCAATATTAGCAAAGATACCGTCACCTTAATTAATGTAAGACCTGGCTGTGGCTGCACTACCCCCAATTTTAAAGCCAATCAAAAAATGGCACCAGGGCAAAATGCACAAATACAAATCACCTTTAACGGGAGTGCGATGGGTGTGTTTAGCAGGTATACTGACATAGAATTTTCGGGAGGATTAAAGATGCAAACTAAATTTACTGGGGAAGGGGTGGCCATTACTAATAATAATGCTACCGGCCCAGCAATCAATAAGCCAACCCCTATTCATCAATAATTAAAATTTAAAATTATGAAAATACAAACTTTGTTTTTTTGCTTACTAATCGCTGGAACTAGTTGGGCACAATCCGCAATCCACTTTGATAAAACAGGTCATAATTTTGGTAAAATAAAAAAAGGAATACACAAGACTGTCGTTTTTAATTTTGAAAATACAGGTGCAAAACCAGCAGTGATTGAATTTGCCAATGCTGAATGTGGCTGTACCCAACCTGATTACAATCAAAACCCTGTTTTAAAAGGTCAAAAAGGCAATATTAAAGTTACTTATACCGCCCCTTTTAGTGGTGTATTTAAAAAACATGTAACCATTAAATTTGCTGGCGAAAAACAAGTAACAGAATTATTAATTGAAGGTGAAGTGATTTTGTAAAATAGATAGCACAAATATTTAATTGTACCATCGTTCTTATACTTATTAACTACCAATTGTTATTAAAATTCACTTCCCAAATAATAATAAAAACGTCCCAAATACACGGGACGTTTTTTTATGATGCAGTGCTTGCCTATCTTTGCCAAAATGATAACAATTAGCCAAAGAGGCGCTCAAATGCCTTCTTCTCCTATTCGAAAACTAGCCGCCTTTGCAGATGCAACTAAAAAAGAAGGCGTAAAAGTTTACCACTTAAATATTGGACAACCAGATATTGAAACGCCAAGCATTATGATGGAGGCGGTGAAAAATGCCGATTTAAAAGTATTAGAATATACAGACAGTGCAGGTATTTTAAGTTTCAGAAAAAAATTAGCTGCTTATTATATTACAAAAGGAATAGAAGTTAGCTATGAAGATATTTTAATAACCATTGGAGGCAGCGAAGGAATTTTATTTGCCTTTATGGCTTGCTTGGATGCAGGGGACGAAATTATTGTACCTGAACCTTTTTATGCGAACTATATTGGCTTTGCTATGGCAGCGGGCATAAAAATTATTCCCATTACCTCAAGCATTGAAAGTGGTTTTGCCTTGCCACCCATAGATTCTTTTAAAGAAAAAATTACACCTAGAACAAAAGGAATTTTTATTTGCAACCCAAATAATCCAACAGGTTATGTGTACAGTGAATCTGAATTATTACAAATACGTGATTTAATAAAAGAAAAAGATTTGTATTTATTTTCTGACGAAGCCTATACTGAATTTAGTTACGAAGAAAAAGTTAAAAGTACGCTTACCTTAACCGGGGTAGAAGACAGAGTGATTATGATTGATACTTTTAGTAAAAAATATTCTGCCTGCGGTGCAAGAATTGGCGCTTTGGTTACCAAAAATAAAGCAGTGATAGAAGCGGTTATGAAATTTTCACAAGCCCGATTAAGCCCACCCACCTTAGAACAGATTGCTGCTGAAGCTGCCCTAAGTTTACCCGCTTCCTATTTTGATGGTACCAGAGCAGAGTATAAAAATAGAAGAGAGGTGCTCGTTAATAGATTATCAAAAATGGAGGGTGTTTTTTGCCCAGCCCCAAGTGGCGCGTTTTATGTTATGGCCAAACTTCCAGTAGATAATACCGACACTTTTTGTCAGTGGTTATTAACCAATTTTAGGTATAAAAATGCCACGGTGATGTTGGCACCTGGTAGCGGATTTTATACTAGCCCAGGCTTAGGCACCAATGAAGTAAGGTTGGCCTATGTACTCAATGAAGCTTCTATCAATGAAGCCATGGACTGTCTAGAACAAGCATTGAAAGATTATCCCAACAGACAAGTTTAGTTTTTTTAAGAATATTCCGTAAGTTTAGGTACTAAAATAAAAATAGTATGAAACTACTTATTCGCTCCATTCAATTGATGGTTCTTTCCTTTTTGTTACAAACCGCCAATGCCCAAATACCGCCGGCACCAGATCGCAATGAAGGCGGAGGTCCTTATACACAATTAATAATTAGAGGAGTAACCTTAATCAATGGGACCGGTTCTCCTGCAGTAGGTCCAGTGGATATAGTTATTGAAAATAATAGAATTGTTAAGATTGCAATAGTAGCCAATGAAGGCATGCCAATTAAACCAGAACGTAGACCCGTATTAGCAAAAAACGGAAAAGAAATTGATGCCAACGGCATGTTTGCCCTGCCAGGATTGATAGACATGCATACACATATTGGAGGAAAAGAGCAAGGTACTCCAGCCGAGTATGTTTATAAATTATGGATGGCACATGGTATTACCACTGTGCGAGATGTTTCCGCTGGTAATGGTCTAGATTGGGTATTAAGTGAAAAGAGAAGAAGTGCCGAAAATAAGATTGTTGCACCTCGTATTTATGCCTATACAGGATTTGGACAGGGCAGTAAAAAACCAATTATTACTGCACAAGACGCAAGAGATTGGGTAAATGAAAATGCAAAGAATGGCGCAGATGGAATTAAATTTTTTGGCGCCTCTCCTGAAGTGATGGATGCTGCCATTAGAGAAAATAAAAGAATTGGATTAAGATCCTGTTGTCATCATTCACAAACTGATGTGGCCAGATGGAATGTTTTAAATTCTGCCAGAGCGGGCATGACCAGTATGGAACATTGGTATGGATTACCAGAAGCTTTATTTGAAAATAAAACGGTACAGGATTTCCCATTAGATTACAATTATACCAATGAGCAAAGTAGATTTGAAAATGCAGGTAAGTTATGGAAACAAGCCGCTATTCCTAATTCGGAGAAGTGGAATAAAGTAATGAATGAATTAATTGCTTTAGATTTTACACTAGACCCTACCTTTAATATTTATGAAGCCAATCGAGATTTACAAAGAGCAAGAAGAGCAGAATGGCATGAAAAATACACTTTGCCTTCTCTTTGGAAATTTTATGCCCCTAGTAGAAACTCACACGGTTCTTATTGGTTTGATTGGGGAACAGAGCAAGAAGTGGAATGGAAAAATAATTACAAATTATGGATGGCTTTTATTAATGAATATAAAAATAGAGGGGGTCGTGTAACGGCTGGTTCTGATAATGGTTTTATTTATCAAACTTATGGATTTGGATTTATTAGAGAGTTAGAGTTGTTAAGAGAAGCAGGTTTTCATCCATTAGAAGTAATTCGTTCAGCTACTTTAAATTCAGCACAAGCCTTAGGAATGGAAAAAGATTTAGGTACTGTTGAGCAAGGAAAATTAGCTGATATTATCATTGTTGACGCGAACCCTCTAAAGAATTTACAAGTATTATATGGCACCGGTGCCATTCACCTCAACGAAGATGGTACTGCTTCTAGAATTGGGGGTGTAAAATATACCATCAAAGATGGGGTTGTTTATGACGCTAAAAAGTTATTGAATGACGTTAAAGTAATGGTAGACAAAGCAAAAGAAAAAGAAAACTTTAAAATAACACAGCCTGGTTTGGATTGGTAATTTTTTAAGCTAGATTTAAATTATCTAGTCTAAAATTGAAATAGTGCGCCACACCATTACTGTCATAGCTATAATGATGATTAGCTTTTAGCTGCTCGCTCATGAGTACAATTAATTTCAGGCCTAAACTGGATAAGTCTATTTTTGATTTATCTATTCCGGGGCCATCGTCTTTAATTTCAACAAAATATGTGGCATCTAGATGGTTTATCTTTACGAGTAAAGACCCATATTCTCTATTGACATAGGCATATTTAAAAGAATTAGAGACTATTTCATTTATAATTAACCCTAAAGAAATAATTTGTTCCATTGGCAACATTAAGTGGGGTTCAATTTCAAAATCAATAATTATATTTTTTTCATCCAGCAGATAAATCATTTTTAAATGGCTTATCAAACTCTTAACATAAGCACTCACCTCCACTGTTTCAAAATTTTCAGTAGTATACAAGTTTTGATGCACTAGCGCCATGGTTTGAATACGATTCTGAACCGATGTGAGTATAGCTTTAGTAGAATCGTTATCATTTCTCCTTTTTTGCATATTCAATAAGCTGTACATTACTTGTAAGTTATTTTTTACACGATGATGGATCTCTTTTAATAGTATATCATTGCGTTCCACTTCCAGTGCAATTATTTTATTGTTTCTTGTCTTTGATATATTAATTTGATACAATAAAATAGTGAATACAATGGTCGCAAATAAAAAGAAAAAACTAAGTAGTAAGTAATTTTTTTGATACATAGAACTGACTTTTTCTATGGTTAATGATTTTTTAGTAGCTTCTAAATCGGCTCTATTTTTTTTAATTTCTAATTTACCAATATTTAAAAGTACTTGATTTTTTTGGACATTGTCTTGTAGTAGATCCATATAGGCAATGTACTTTTGACTAAAAAATAAAGCAGAATCATTTTTATGTATTTTACTGTAATACTTTGTTGATAATTTATAAAATTTAACGATGTCTCGCTTGTTAGACTTTCCCGTCATATCATGTCTCGAACTATCGTAATACAATTTAGATTTTGATAGGTCATTCAATTCTAAATAGCATTCAGAAAGTAAAAGCCAGTTATGTGTTTTATTCTCTGGACTTTTTTCATTGGATGCCAAATCAAATAAAAGAGGTTGAATCGCCTTTGCATAATACCCTTTGGCCATATCACATTTGCCCAAGCTACCCATAAAATTACCTCGCCAAAATTTAACATCCACTATATCAATGGGCTTTGATTGTGGTAGTCGAGATAGCAATTCATTGGCATTGTGTAATCCAATTTTGTAATATTTAATAGCGCTGTCTATTTCATTGTTGTCAAAAAACAAGTCGCCAAAATAGGAATAATAATTTAAGCCAAAGATGTAATTTTTATTAGGCAATGGTTGATTCATTCTGAAATCATAAATAGCATCGTTGTACAATTCACAATCTCTGTATATTTCCCAAAGGGTGCTAACCTCACCCCTATTTAGTCTTATCTTCCTGATTTCTATTGCATTTCCAAGTTCATTTTTTCCCCGATAGGCTTGCTCCAATTTTACTAAAACATATTTTTGAGTAAGACTGCTCAATTTGGTTAAATTAACTTGCAAATATTTTAATACGGGCAACTCTTTATCAAATTTTGTTTGATCATGGTAAATAGAAGCCAATGGATAAGCAAGCTTTAATTGATACTCCTTTAAATTATTATTTTTCGCAAATTGGTATTGCAATGCCAATAAATTTTCAAGATAATAATTTGGAAAAATTAAATTGTCCGTACTGGTATCACAAAAGGCAATAAGTAATTTTACATTTTTTTCACTGGCTATTAAATCTACCCCATGCAAACCTATTTGATCTATTTTATCTTGTACCTTTTTTGAGAGGGGTTGACTAGCGACTAACAATGAAATTAATAAAAACAGAAATAGAAGATATCGCTTTAGCATTAATTAAAAATATACAATTAAAAGCAAAGCGAAAGGATAATTATATAGCTACACATTAGAAAATTTTCTAAGTAAATTAGATTTACTTTTTCAAATTAAAAAGTAATAACATATATGATGGCTCCAGTGAAAAAACCAATAAGTGCTATCCAACTTATATTTTTTAAATACCAGAAAAAATCCATTTTCTCCAAGCCCATTACTGCTACTCCAGCAGCAGAGCCAATAAGTAAGCAAGACCCACCAGTGCCGGCTGTATAAGCCAATAATTCCCAGAAATAATGATCTGTTGGATAAGTGCTTAAAGGATACATATGTTGCAAGGCAGCAATTAAAGGTATATTATCAACAAGCGCAGAAAATAAACCAATCCCAATTGCCACTAAACTTAAATTATTATTTACTGAATTATTTAACTTAAGTGCCAATAAAGGTAAAATATTTGCCGCATCCAATGCTGCCACACTTAATAAAATAGCAAAGAAAAATAAACCACTCTGAATATCAATTTTATTTAGTAGCTGCCCTAATGGGAAAAGCTCTTTTTTATTGGTAGGAGTTATACTCCATAAAAGTCCTGTAATCAAGGCCATGATTCCAACGCCAATGATCATTCCAACATAGGCTGGTATATCAAAATACCATTTTAAAAAAGGAATCAATAAAAGACAAGTAATACCGGTGTAAAATATAGTGGAACGATGGGAAGAATTAAATTCAGTTTTACTTTCGTTTATATCAAATGCAAGAAGACTTAATTTGCCTTTTAGTTTTATTTGAATAATAACAGTGGGTATAACCATACTTACAAAACTTGCTAAAAAAGTATGCTTAATAATTTTAAGGGGGGTTATTTGACCTCCCATCCACAACATAGTAGTGGTAACGTCTCCAATGGGACTAAAAGCACCTCCTGCATTAGCAGCTATAATCACCAAACCCAATAGGAACCATTTTGATTTTGTGTTTTCTACTATTTTGTTGATAATAGCCACCATTACAATGGCGGTAGTAAGATTATCAAGAAATGCCGATAAGCAAAAAGTTAGAATAGAAATTGCCCATACCAATCGATTTTTGGGTATCAATGATAAAGCTTTAGTGATAGGAAAAAATCCACCTTGAATGTCCATTAATGCAACTATACACATGGCTCCTAATAAGAATAAAACAATTTTTAGTGTTTCAAATATAGCAGGGGTCAATTGATCTAATATGATTTTAGCATCTGGATGCCCCATCAATAATATCCCCCATAAAACAAAAGCAGTAATTAATGCAATAACTGCTTTACTTAGCCTTAAATAAGTTTCTAAAGTAATGGCCAAATAACCGAGTAAAAAAAGTGAAACAAGTAAAATAGCCATATATAATGAGATTCCTTCAAAGATACAAATAGTGAATATGATTTTATAACTTTAAATAGGTAAAGGTTTCAATAAAAAAGATGCAGCCCTTTATACGGATTTAATGGATGGCATTAAACAATTGCTCCAATTTTATAGGATCCAATAATTTATTGGTACGAACGCCACTACATAAGTCAATACCATAAGGTTGAACTTCTTCAACAGCTTGTTTTATATTCATGGGATTAATGCCCCCTGCTAAATAAACAGGACGTTTGGATTGCTCTACAATTTTCCTACTTAAATTCCAATTATGCACCCTCCCTGTTCCACCTAATTCCTTAGTTTGTAAATTAGGATTCCCGCTATCTAAAAGCAGCGCATCTACTTGCTCACTTATACGCAATGCTTCTTCAATGGACGCTTCATTAAGTATATGAATTACCTGTACAATTTTAATAGAAGGCAATGTATTTTTTATTTGAGCATAAGTGCCTTCCGATAAAGCATCTACTATTTGAATGGTAGA
>CANHLZ010000017.1 GCA_947461595.1 Bacteroidota bacterium
AAACAGATGCAAAATCAAAACATTGATTCCATCGCATCTAAAGCATTTGCTTCTTCTTATCACACCCCCGTCTTATTTCATGAAACCATGGAGTATCTAAATATCCAACCTAATGGTATTTATGTGGATGCTACATTTGGAGGAGGAGGACATAGTAAAGGCATCTTATCTAAGCTAGGCCCCGCAGGTCGTTTAATTGCTTTTGATCAGGATGCGGATGCTAAAAACAATTTGCCCGACGACAAGCGCCTTCTTTTTGTACCAGAAAATTTTAAATACCTACAACGTTTTTTACGCTTACATCAAATAACTAAAGTAGATGGTGTACTAGCCGACCTAGGCGTGAGCAGCCATCAATTTGATGAAGGCACTCGAGGTTTCTCCACTAGATACGATGGGCCCTTTGATATGAGGATGGATCAAAGAGCAACGACCACTGCTGCGCATATAGTAGAAACTTATAGCGAAGCAGAATTGCATAAAATGTTTGAGCTATATGGCGAAGTGACTAATTCCAAAACTTTAGCCAAGCACATTGCTACCCAACGTAAGCATGTAAAGTTAAATACGGTTCAAGATTTTAAAACATTCATAGCCCCTGTAGTTAAAGGAAATCCCAACAAATATTGGGCACAAGTTTTTCAAGCCATAAGAATAGTCGTGAATGAAGAGATGGATGTGTTAAAAGAATTTTTAACGCAACTGCCACTTGTCATCAAACCAGGAGGACGTGCGGTAATTATTACTTTCCATTCTATAGAAGATCGTTTGGTAAAAAACGCTTTTCGTGTGTCGCAAGAAGAAGAAAAAGATGCCCATCCTTTTCTTTCAACAGAAAGAGAAGTTTTTTGGAAAATCATTACAAAAAAACCTGTAGTGGCTTCTGAAAAAGAAATGAAAGAAAACAATCGAAGCAGAAGCGCAAAATTGCGGGCTGCGGAAAGATTATAAGTTGTATGACCGAACCAATTAACCCTACCACTAAGACTACTTTAAAAAGTATGCTTAACTATCAGTGGATTGTCATGAACATTAGTTTCTTTTTGTTCCTGGCATTGATCGCTATCTTATACATAGCGAATGGGCATCTTACCGACAAAACCATTCGAAAAATAAATACTACTCAAAGAGAACTTAAAGAATTGCAATTTGAGTACAAAACTTTAAAGGCCGATCTAATGCGCCGCAGTAGAGCGGTAGAAATACAAGATAAAGTAGCGCCTTATGGCTTAGTAGTGGCCAAGGAGATGCCGGTTCGATTGGTACAAGAAAATAAAATTCAACATCACGCTCAAGATATTCCTAAAGAAAATATTCAAAAATAATTATGGACGTAAAACGCGACATATTGTGGAGGGTTTATTTGAGCTATATTTTAATGGTGCTCGTTTGCCTACTTATTTTAGGTAAGGCTTTTTATATCCAACAAGTACAAGGAAAATATTGGAGAGGTTTAAGTGATAGTTTGCATCAAAAAATTGTTGACATACCTGCCGATAGAGGTACTATATATAGCGAGGATGGCCAAATGTTAAGTACCAATATACCACAGTTTGATATTTATATAGATTTTAGAGTAACGCCTCTTCATGAAAAAAACGGTCTGTTATTTAGAAGTAATATTGATTCTTTAAGTATTTGCTTGGCCAATTTATTCAGAGATCAATCTGCGGATAAATACAAAAACGATTTAACTAGGGCTTATGAAGTAAGTGAAGGTAATTATGAGTTAAGAAAAAAAATATCTTATCGTCAATATTTAGCATTGGCTAAATTTCCTTTATTTAAATTAGGTAGGTATAAAAGCGGATTGATTGCCGAAGAACACAATATTCGTTTAAATCCTTATGAGAATATTGCTTACAGGACCATTGGTCTTGCTAGAGATGAAAATAAAGTAGGCTTAGAAAAATCTTATGACACAGTGTTGAATGGACGCAATGGTCGCCAGTTGGTAAGGGCGATTGCTGGTGGGGTAACAGTTCCGGTAGAAGAAGGATTGTTTGAAATAGCGCCAGAAACAGGGAAAGATATTGTAAGCACTTTAGACGTTTTCATTCAAGAGGTAACCGAAAATGCATTGAAAAAAATGATGATTGGCAATGATGCCAAATCGGGTGTGGCGATGGTGATGGAAGTAAAAACTGGTAAAATAAAAGCCATAGCTAATTTAGGAAAAATAGGAGACGGGGTATATACAGAGGATTTGAATTATGCGACAAGAGTTACAGAGCCAGGATCTACTTTCAAATTAGTTACTTTATTATCTGCTTTAGAAGATGGAAAAGTAACTTTAGATTCTAAATTAGATTTAGAAGGGGGAAGTTGGAATTATGCAGGAAGAACCGTTAAGGATGCGGAAGCGCATGGAAAACATGAAGCAACAGTGTTAGAAGCTTTTGAAGAAAGTTCCAATGTGGGTATGGCAAAATTAGCCCTTGGTTCTTTTAATGATCATCCTGCCAATTATTTTAAATATTTAGCTAAGTTAAGATTGGATTCCATTTCGGGTATTGATTTAATGGGCGAAGGCGCGCCAATCATTCACCGACCTGAAAGTAGAATGTGGTCCAATACTTCTTTGCCTTGGATGGCTTTTGGATATGGTATTGCTATTGCGCCCATTCAAACTTTGACTTTTTATAATAGCATTGCTAATAATGGTGTAATGATGCGTCCCTATTTAGTGAATACCATTAAAGAAGAAGGAAGGGTATTAAAAACAATAAGTCCAAAGGCTTATCCTTGGACAGTGTGTTCGCCTAATACCATTAAGTCGCTTCATATTGCATTGGAGGGTGTTTGTACCAATGGAACTGCAAAAAAATTATTTGCCAACAGTTTGTATAAAGTAGCAGGTAAAACTGGAACCGCTTTGGTAGCCGATGGGGCAAGAGGGTATGCTGATGGAATTTTTCAATCTTCTTTTGTAGGTTATTTCCCTGCTGAAAATCCTCAATACACCATTGCAGTAATTATCATCAATCATCCGCATGCAGCCAATCATTTTGGAGCATCGGTGGCCGGCCCTGTTTTTAAAGAAATTTCAGATCGATTGTATTCAACATATATCCAAAACAAAATAGGGGTAACACCAATTTTTTCAATTAAGGACAGTCAGTTGTTTAACTATAGCTTATCTAAAATTTCCTTGCAAACCATTTCTAAAAATTTATCCATTGCCTTTCAAGATTCATCTGGGGCACGCAATGAATTTGTACAATTAAAAGGAAAAGGTAAGACAATGAATGCAGCCAATGATATTATTTCGGATAGTACCATGCCTAATATTAGTGGGATGAAATTGCAAGATGCCTTATGGATTTGTGAGAAGAAAGGGTTGATGGTAAAGTTTGTAGGCAAAGGCAAAGTGATTAAACAAAGTATAGCACAAGGAGAATATATCGCTAAAGGACAACAAATTCTAATTGAATTAAATTAATGAAAGCACTACAAAATATATTATTTGGTGTTAAGTTAAGAGAAGTACTAGGCGCTACTCAACAAGAAGTGACTAGCTTGCAAATTGATTCTAGAAAAATCATTCAAGGGGCCGTATTTGTTGCTATCAAAGGAACAAAGTCGGACGGACATGCTTTTATTAATACAGCTATTGAAAATGGAGCCACTGTTATTGTATGTGAGCAAAAACCAATAGAGATAAATAATTCAGTTACTTATATTATAGTTGAAAATGCACAAGCCGCAGTGGCTATTATGGCGCATCAATTTTATGATGAGCCATCTACTAAATTAAAATTAGTAGGTGTTACAGGAACCAACGGTAAAACAACAGTGGCCACTTTATTATTTAAATTATTTAATCAACTGGGTTATACCTGCGGCTTAATAAGTACTATTGAAAACTATATAGGGAAGAACATTGTACCTTCTACGCATACTACGCCAGACCCTATTCAATTAAATCATTTATTGTCTCAAATGGTGGAGGCGGGTTGCACGCATGTGTTTATGGAAGTGAGCAGTCATGCGGTACATCAGCATAGAATTACTGGCTTGCAATTTGTAGGCGGTGCCTTTACTAATATCACACATGATCATTTAGATTATCATCAAACTTTCGAGGCCTATCTAGAAGCTAAAAAAGGGTTCTTCGATCAGCTCTCTAGCAGTGCTTTTGCATTAACCAATTCGGATGATAAAAACGGAGCAAAAATGCTAGCCTCCACAAAAGCAAAAAAATTAACTTATGCATTACATGCTCCAGCTAATTATAAAGGGAAGATTTTAGAAAATGTATTAAGTGGATTGGTGATGTTGATGAATGATATCGAAGTGCATTGCCGATTGATTGGAACTTTTAACGCCTATAATTTATTAACTGTATACGGAGTCGCTATTGAGCTGGGAGAAAAATCGCAAGAGGTATTAGTAGTGTTAAGTGCATTAACTGGTGCTGAAGGCAGATTTGATTACATAGTAAGTAAAGAAAATATCATTGGGATTGTGGACTATGCTCATACCCCCGATGCCTTAGATAATGTACTCACTACGATTGCTAAATTAAGAAAGGGTAATGAAACAGTTATTACGGTGGTGGGATGTGGTGGGGACAGAGATAAGACCAAAAGGCCTATCATGGCACAAGTGGCTTGTGATTTAAGCAATAAGGTTTTTTTTACTAGCGACAATCCTCGTTCTGAAGATCCTAATGAAATAATAAAAGATATGGAGCAGGGTTTAAGCAGTGCTGCCAAAAGGAAATACATCAATATAGTAGATCGCAAGGAGGCCATTAAAGCGGCCATCAGTTTTGCAAAAGCGGGTGATATTATTTTAATAGCAGGGAAAGGGCATGAAAAATACCAAGATGTAAAAGGGGTGAAGCATGATTTTGACGACAAGCAAATTTTACAAAACCTATTTAATGAATTAGCTAAATAATCCAACTATGTTGTATCAATTATTTTCATGGGTTGACAAACAATTTCACATTCCTGGATTAGGTCTGTTTCAGTTCCTAACTTCAAGAATTGCTATGGCAATTTTGTTGTCATTATTTATTGCAACTGTGTATGGTAAGAAAATGATTTTGTTTTTACAGAAGAAACAAATTGGAGAATCGGTAAGGGATTTGGGATTAGCAGGGGAGCAACAAAAAAAAGGAACCCCTACCATGGGAGGCATCATTATATTATTAAGTATATTAATTCCAACGCTATTATTTGCCAACTTAGATAAGGTGTATATCCGTTTAATGATTTTGTGTACAGTTTGGTTAGGCCTAATCGGTTTTCTAGATGACTATTTTAAAATTAGAGCAAGAAAGCAAGCTTTGGCACAAGGGGCAGCCTACAAAAAACAAAACAGTGATGGTTTAGCTGGTATTTCAAAAATTATTGGACAAATAGGGCTAGGAATTATCATTGGTGTTACCCTTTATTTTAGCAATGCGGTTACTGTTGAAAGAGAAATTATAGCTGCATCTGTATCTGCTAGTTTGCAAAAAGGAGAAAAAGTGGCCAAGGGGGCAGATATTGTCATTAGAAAAATTAATGGAGTGGAGAGGCGTTTTGTAAAAGTAAAAACACCTATTACCACTATTCCTTTTGTAAAAAATCATGAATTTAATTATAGTAGGTTAATTAGCTGGATGGGTCCAGGTGCAGAAAAATATACTTGGATTGTGTACATACTTATTGTTACGTTTATTATAACAGCAGTTTCCAATGGAGCCAATTTAACCGATGGATTAGATGGCTTAGCCGCAGGGGTGAGCGCTATTATTGGGGCAGCTTTAGGTGTATTTGTTTATGTAAGTGGTAACTATGTATTTGCCGATTATTTAAATGTAATGTACATACCTAATTTAGGGGAGTTGTCCATTTTTGTAGGAGCCTTTGTAGGAGCCTGCATTGGATTTTTATGGTACAATGCATATCCAGCACAAGTGTTTATGGGCGATACTGGAAGTTTAGCTTTAGGAGGCATCATTGCTTCACTAGCCATCATTGTAAGAAAAGAATTATTAATACCCATTTTTTGTGGCGTGTTTTTAATTGAGAATTTGAGTGTCATTATTCAAGTAAGTTATTTTAAGTACACCAAAAAGAAATTTGGAGAAGGGCGTCGTGTGTTTTTAATGAGCCCCTTGCATCATCATTATCAAAAGAAAGGATTTCACGAAAGTAAGATAGCTGTTCGTTTTTGGATCATCACCATATTATTAGTGGTTGTTTCTATATTAACCTTAAAGACAAGATAAACATTGGGAAAAAAATTAGTCATATTAGGGGCAGGTGAAAGTGGAGTAGGTGCTGCTTTATTAGCTAAACAAAAAGGCTATGAAGTATTTGTATCTGATGGCGGCGCTATTAAGGCCAACTTTCAAAAAGAATTAGAAGACCATGGAATTGCATTTGAATCAGGTGTGCATAGTGTAGATAAAATTTTAGCAGCGGATGAAGTAATGAAAAGCCCGGGCATACCTGAAAAAAATGAAATGGTCAAAGCCATTAGAGCTAAAGGGATTCCGGTGATCAGTGAAATTGAATTCGGATACAGATACAAGGGCAATAGCAAAATTGCTGCTATAACAGGAAGCAATGGTAAAAGTACCACTACCGCATTGTTATACCATCTATGTAAATTAGTGGATGAAGATGTAGCAATGGTGGGCAATATTGGTTTTTCTTTTGCTCGTCAAATAGCGATAGCGCCAAAAGCTTTATACATTATTGAGGTAAGCTCCTTTCAATTGGATGACATCAAATATTTCAGACCCGAAATAGCCATTTTATTAAATATTACCGAAGATCATTTAGATAGATACGACTATCAATTTGAAAACTACATCAAAAGCAAGTTTCGAATTATCGAAAATCAAACCCAAGAAGATTATTTCATCTATTGCATCGATGATGAAGTAATTGTTAAACATCTAGAACTACTAACCACAAATACTAACCCACTACCATTTTCTATGAAACAAGAAGTAAAAAAAGGAGGCTACATCAAAAATGACCAAATGATGTTAAAAATCCAAGAAGAACGTGTCACTATGAGCATTTATGATTTTGCCTTAAAAGGGAAACACAATGCTTATAATACCATGGCAGCAAGTATTGCAGCCACCACCTTAGGCATCCGAAAAGAAAAAATTCGCGAAGCCGTTAGTAATTTCCATAGTCTAGAACATCGAATGGAATTTGTTGCTACTGTCAGAGGAGTCGATTTTATCAATGACAGCAAAGCCACCAATGTCAACAGCACTTGGTATGCATTAGAAAGCATGCAAAAGAAAACTGTTTTAATATTGGGCGGTGTAGACAAAGGCAATGACTATGCATTAATTGCAGAATTAGTCAAAGAAAAAGTAAAGGCCATTGTGTGTATGGGTACGGACAATAAAAAAATCATTGATTTTTTTAAGGACTTAGTACCTACCATCATTGAGGTGGATAGCGCTAAAAAAGCAGTCAATGCTTCTTTTAAATTAGCCGAAAAAGGCGAACTAGTATTAATGAGTCCTGCCTGCGCTAGTTTTGATTTGTTTAAAAATTACGAAGACAGGGGTCGTCAATTTAAAGAGTCGGTTAAAGAGCTATAATTATGTTTAACGAAACCACTGACAAGTTATTTTCGCAAATGCCTAGTATAGGAGGCATGAAAGAACATTTGGATCAAAGAACCAGAGGTGATAAATATATATGGGGGTTGGTTATTATTTTATCATTGATATCTATATTGGTAGTATATAGTGCTACTGGATCTTTGGCGTATAAAATGTATCGTGGCAATACCAGTGTGTATTTGTTTAAACAAGTCGTATTTACTTTAGTTGGATTGGTAGTCATATTCGGATTGCACCGAATTAACTATACAGTTTTTTCGAGGATTGCCACCATTCTTTTTATGTTGTCTATTCCTCTTTTAATATATACTTTATTTTTTGGTGCGAAAATTAATGAGGGTAGTAGATGGATTAAATTGCCCATTATTAATTTAACCATTCAAACCAGTGATTTGGCTAAGTTGGCTTTGTTTATGTACTTGTCCAAGATGCTCAGCAAAAAACAAGAAGTGATTAAGGATTTTAAAAAAGGATTTCTACCTATTATTATTCCAGTGCTTATTATATGTGCATTAATTATGCCAGCTAATTTATCTAATGCATTGTTAACGGGGGCTACTTCCTTATTATTGATGTTTATTGGTAGAGTAAGCATTAAGCATATATTACTTACTATTTTAATAGCAATGGTACCCATTGCGATTATAATTAGTGTGGCCATGGCTACTCATTCTAATCAGAGTATAGAAGGAAAGCCCAAAGTGGCCGAAAAAATGAAAAGTTTTGGACGTTTTGGAACTTGGGTAAATAGGGTGCAAGACTTTATGTATGCGAATGAAAAGGAAGTGCCTTATCAAGTACAGCAAGCAAAAATAGCTATTGCCAATGGGGGAATTTTTGTTGGATTGGGTCCAGGCAATAGTCGTCAAAGAAATTTTTTACCTCAAGCGTACAATGATTTTATTTATGCTGTCATTATTGAGGAGTATGGATTGTTAGGCGGCGCATTTATTATATTTATCTATTTGGTTTTCTTATTTAGATGCATACGCATTTTTAGAAAATGTCCTTATGCCTTTGGCGCTTTTTTAGCGCTTGGATTAAGTTTTACTTTAATTATTCAAGCCATAGCTAATATGGCGGTCAATGTGAACCTAGTTCCTGTTACCGGAGTAACCTTGCCTTTGGTGAGTATGGGTGGCAGCTCATTTATTTTTACTTGTTGTTCCATTGGTTTGATATTAAGTGTAGCGCGCAATGTGGAACAAATGGAAGGAAGGGCTCCATTAGAAACAGAAATTGAAATTCCAAACGAAACTGAAACCGAAAACAATGAGCTTGAGTCAGCCAAATAAGCAGTTGCGCATCATCATAGCAGGTGGTGGCACGGGAGGACATATCTTTCCGGCTATTGCGGTGGCGCAAGCCATACAAATCTTAGCGCCTAATGCAGCTATTTTATTTGTTGGGGCACTCGGAAAAATGGAAATGGATAAAATACCAAAAGCGGGGTATGCTATAAAAGGAATTACTATTGCCGGATACAACAGATCTAATTATTTTAAAAATATTATATTGCCTTGGAAATTACTTAAAAGTTTTTTTCAAGTAAAGGCAATTTTCAAATCCTTTAAGCCCAATTCTGTATTTGGTGTAGGCGGTTATTCTAGTTTTCCTGTTTTAAAATATGCTCAAGCCAAAGGACTGCCAACTTTTCTTCATGAATCCAATGCATTTGCCGGTAAAGCCAATATCTGGTTGGCAAAAAATGCGACACAAATTTTTACAGGTACAATAGGGATGGAAACATTTTTTCCTGCAGCTAAAATAATGGTCACAGGAAATCCAATTAGAAAAAGCATTCTTCAACATGAGTATACTAAAGCGTCTGCTTTAAATGAATTTGGATTAAGCCCGTCTATGAAAACGGTATTAATAGTGGGAGGAAGTTTAGGCGCCAATTCTATCAATCAAGTGATTGAAAACAACGTAGTTAATTTTTTTGAAAAAAAGATACAATTGATTTGGCAAATAGGTAGTTTAAATGTGAGCGGCTTTTATAGCGCTGCTCAGGGTTTTGAAAATGTATTTGTGAGTTCTTTTATTGATAATATGAGTGCTGCTTATTGTGCTGCAGACATCGTGATTAGTCGTTCAGGAGCGATGGCCGTAGCAGAAATTTGTACCACAGGTAAGGCTTGTATTTTTGTTCCTTATCCTTATGCTGCTGAAGATCATCAAACTTTTAATGCCATGGCATTGGTCAATCAACAAGCTGCATTAATGGTGAAAGATAATGAAGTGAATGAAAAATTGCTTCCTATGCTTTTTTCATTATTAGAAAACGAGGAAACGATAAAAAATATGGAAGCTAAAGCCAACAGTTTTGCTTTATTAAATGCAGATAAGATCATTGCTGAGCAAATTTTAAAAAATAGTCATTTTTAATAAATAGTATGAATCCGTTAACCACTTGTAAAAACATTTATTTCATAGGTATAGGAGGCATTGGCATGAGTGCTTTAGCAAGGTATTTTAATACTCAAGGGGTATTGGTATCTGGATATGATAAAACTCCCACTGATTTAACTAGTGCTTTAGAGCAAGAGGGAATAGCCATTCATTTTGAAGACGATGTAAATAAAATCGATAAAGCAGCTACCGTCATTGTTTATACACCAGCCATTCCTTCCAATCATGGCGAATTAAATTATTACAGAGACAACGGTTATTTGGTCGTAAAGAGAAGCGATGTTCTACAATGGATTACCGAAAATGCTTTTACCATAGCTATTGCAGGCACCCATGGAAAAACAACCACCACTTCAATGACGGCGCATATATTAAGACATACTGGATATGGATGTAATGCTTTCCTTGGCGGAATTGCTTCCAATTATGGCACCAATTTTTGGAGCCATGAAAAAAATGTAGTTGTGGTAGAAGCCGATGAATATGATAGAAGCTTTTTAAAATTATCACCAAATATTGCTGTCATTACAGCCGTAGATCCAGATCATTTAGACATTTATGGAACTGCCGAAGAAGTGTTAAAAGCTTTTGGAGAATTTTCAGATAAAATAAAAGCAGGGGGTACCTTAATTCAGAAAAAAGGAACACAATTTAAAACGGATGCTTCCAATAAAAATATTTTATCCTATGCCTATGATCAAGAAGGGGCATCTTTTCATACCCTTAATTTGAAAGTAGTAGATGGCTCTTATCATTTCGATATGGCACATCCAAAAGGGGTCGTAAAAAATATTGTTTTGAATATGGGTGGCTTGCACAATGTAGAAAATGCAACAGCCGCTATTGCTATCGCCGTAAGTTTAGGTATAGAGGAAGAGAAAATCATTCAAGCAGTTGCTGCTTTTGCTGGCGTAAAAAGAAGATTTGAATACAAAGTGAAGACGGCTAATAAAGTATTGATAGACGATTATGCGCATCATCCCGAAGAATTGAATGCACTGATTACTGGAATAAGAAGCATCTTTCCTGGCGAGAAAATGGTATTGGTTTTTCAACCCCATTTATATAGCCGAACCAAGGATCAATGCGATGGATTTGTAGCCACCTTAGATAAGGCGGATGAAGTGATCTTATTACCCATCTATCCAGCTAGAGAGTTACCGATGGAGGGTGTGAGTAGTGAAATGCTTTTAGACAAAATGACTTTATCCAATAAAAAAGTGATGAGTAAGGAGGAATTGTTTGCATGGGCAGCAACCACCCCAGATAAGTTAATCGTAATGGCGGGTGCTGGAGATATTGATGTTTGCATTACAAAAGTTCAAGAAATTTTTACCCAAAAGATATGAGCAACTGGAAAAAAATACTAGGTAATATTTTATGGAGCATCGCTGGTGCTTTATTGGTATTGCTATTCATTATATCCTGGAGGGCCAAAGAAGAAAAAAAATGTACCAGTATCAATGTAGAATTGGTGGGTGAAAATACAATAGCGCTATTTGTGGATGAAAAGGAAATATTACAAATCATTCATGAAAAAGGCATTGAACCTGGGTTGCCCATTGGCACGGTTAATTTAAATGCATTAGAAAAGAATTTACAAAATATAAAGTGGGTAAAACATGCAGAAATGTTTTTAGACAATCAGCAAGCCTTGCAAATAAGAATTGAACAGCGCATCCCTATCGCTAGAATTTTTACTGCGGCTGGAAGTTCTTTTTACATTGACAAAGAAGGGTGGAGGCTTCCTTTGAAACAGTTGACTGTACTTCGTTTACCAGTTTTTACAGGATTCCCGTCGGATCAAGAAAAAATGTCATCACCAGATAGTTTACTGCTAAATGATATTTTACGTTTTACTAAAGCCATTCAAGAAGACTCTTTTTTTATGGCGCAGATAGCACAAATTAATATTGCTGCGAATGGCGATTTTGAAATGATTCCAAGCTTAGGGGATCATGTGGTTTTAATGGGCTCGGCCGAAAATATAGAAGACAAATTAAATAGATTGTATAGTTTTTACAAACAAGTTTGGGTACAAAGTGGAGTGAATGCTTATCAAGTGTTGGATTGTAGATTTGACCATCAAATTGTGGCTTTGAAAAAGGGGATGCAGCCCATACAATTCTCTGCCTCTATTTTAGCCGACGATTCATTGGAAAATGTAAACCTTTCAATGATGGATACGGCTAAAAAAGTAGATACAGCTTCAAAGAAAAGTGCTTATGTAACAGCACCCAATTCGCTCAAAAAATCGGCCACTCAGCAGGGCAAATCCAGCCTTCAACCAACTGCTATTTCGGCCCCTAAAACCACCACAAAACTAATCCCTAAAGCGGCCCCTAAAACCGCCTCTAGCGCTACCCTTAAAACAGACGTAAAATCGAAGCCTAAAATAAAGGACAAAACAAAGGCAAAAACAACGGTAAAAACAAACAATAAAACGAACAATAAATCGTTAAATATTAAGAAGAAGTCTGCAAAGGCCATTATGCCCAAAAAGACCAACCCTAAAACAACTAACAACTAAAAAAACAACAAAATGAGCCAGCACGATTCTCCAATCATTGTAGGACTAGATATTGGAACTACTAAAATTGCTGCCATTGCAGGTAGAAAAAACGAATTTGGCAAATTAGAAATCTTAGGGTTTGGAAGAGCCAATAGCAATGGAGTTCAACATGGTCAAGTATTAAATATTGATCAAACCATCAAGGCTATTCAGCAAGCACTACAAAACTGTCAATTAAGCAATCCCGATTTAGAGGTGAATGAAGTGTATGTGGGTATTGCTGGTCATCATATCAAAAGTCTACAAACCAGAGGGGATCAAGTTCGTCAAGATGCCGAAAATGAAATTCAAGCTTGGGAAATTGAGCAATTGATCAATAACCAACGCAAAACATTTATACCTGCTGGGGATCAAATCATTGATGTTATTCCACAAGAATTTCATGTAGATAATAACCAAAACATTAAAGACCCTATTGGAGTCAATGGAGTAAAAGTAGGTGCGAATTTTTTAATTTTGACTGGAGATAGAAATGCGATTAGAAATATCAATCGTTCGGTAGAAAGAAGTGGGTTAATAACAAAAGATTTAGTATTACAGCCATTGGCTTCGGCTAGTGCGGTAATGAGTGATGTAGATTTAGAAGCGGGAGTAGCCATTTTAGATATTGGTGGAGGAACCAGTGACCTTGCCGTATTTTATGAAGGCATATTAAAACATACTGCAGTGATACCTTTTGGTGGTGAAAATATTACCAACGACATTAGAATGGGATTGGGTGTTTTGAAAAGTCAAGCAGAAGCGATGAAGGTTCAATTTGGTAGTGCTTTAACCGATGAGGCAAAAGCCAATGCTTATGTAACTATTCCAGGATTAAAAGGAATGCCTGCCAAAGAAATAAGTGTAAAAAGTTTAGCTGGTATTATACAAGCTAGAATGAGTGAGATACTTGATTTTGTAACCTACCATCTAAAACAAGTGGGTATGGATAGCCGCATGTTAAATGGTGGTATTATTTTAACAGGAGGGGGCTCTCAATTAAAACACCTTATACAATTAACCGAATACATTACAGGATTAAATGCAAGAATTGGATTGCCAAATGAACACTTAGCGCCTAATCATATTGATGAATTAAAAAAACCAATGTATTCTACTTGTATCGGTTTAATTTTAAAAGGATACAACGATTATGAACAAAATTATAAAGTGTTTGCAGAAACCTTTAAGAAAGTGGAAGTGCCAAAATCATTAACGGTTGCTGGAACTGCCAATAGCTTAACGAGTCAAAAAGTAGAAACCAAAGCGCCGGGTGCGACTACTTTAACTCCAGAGCAAATTGAAAATAGAAAGAGCAAATTCTGGGATCGATTCAAGAATAATTTGATTGAAATATTCAGTGAGGAAGAAGACAAATTATTGCCCTAAAACTTACCCACATTATGGTCATAAAAAACAAATAGAATAAATTCTAAAAGCGGTAATTTCGATATAACTAACTAACAACTAACCATCTAACTAACCCATCTAAAAACAAAAAAATGATTCAATTTGACTTGCCAAAGCAAAAATCATCCATCATAAAAGTCCTAGGAGTAGGCGGTGGCGGCAGTAATGCTGTAAACTTTATGTTCAATCAAAACATTGAAGGCGTAGATTTTATTATTTGTAATACCGATTCAAAAGCCATTGAACAAAGCACGGTTCCTAATAAAATTCAATTAGGACCACATTTGACACAAGGTTTAGGGGCAGGTGCCGATCCTTCTGTGGGAAAGTTAGCAACAGAAGAATCTTTGGATGAAATCAGAAAAATATTAGAAGTAAATACCCGCATGGCTTTTATCACCGTGGGAATGGGTGGTGGAACAGGAACAGGTGGTGCGCCTATCATTGCAAAAATTTGTAAAGATTTAGGCATTTTAACCGTAGGAATTGTAACTACACCATTTGGTTTTGAAGGACCAAGAAGACAAGCGCAAGCCGAAGAAGGTATCAAGCAATTAAAACCATTAGTAGATACTTTGTTGGTCATCTCTAACGATAAGTTAAGAGTGCAATATGGTAATTTAAAAATGAAAGAAGCTTTTACAAAAGCGGATAACGTTTTAGCTACTGCTGCAAAATGTATTACTGATGTAATTAATAGTCGTGGACATATTATAGTGGATTTTGCGGATGTGTGTACCGTTATGAAAAATGGCGGGGTAGCCATTTTAGGAAAGGCGGAAGTAGAAGGAGAAAATAGAGCAGAAAGAGCTATTGAAGAAGCTTTGAACTCACCATTATTAAATGACAATGATATTAAAGGCGCTAAGTGGATTTTATTAAATATCAATAGTGCAGAAGGGGATTATGAATGCACTATGGATGAATTAGAAACTATCAATAATTACTTGCGTGAACGCACAGGCGAACATAGTGATGTAATTATGGGAATGGGTTATGATCCAACACTTGGTCAAAAATTAGGGATTACCTTGATTGCTACTGGCTTTGAAGGCAAAGACCCTTTTATGAAAGAAACACCAAAAAAAGTGGAGGCTCCTATTGAGGAAAAAATTGTGATGACATTACTTTCAGAAGATATGCTGAATGATGCTAGCAATAAAATAACTGCAACAGCTGAAGAGGTTGTTGAAAAAATAGAAGAGCCTGAAATGGGAGACAGTTATTTTACATTAGGTGAGGAACCTATTTTGCACATGGCAGAGGAGACCGAAGACGCTGAAGATTCTGAAGAAGAATTTGAGCTAGATGAAATAAGTGAAAAAGAATTCGAGGCGGAGATAGATGCAGAAATTAGCATTGAAGCCATGAGTATGATAGAAGAAATAACACTTTATGAAACCCCGGTATTGGTAGCAGAAGAAGAAATTGTAGAGGAAATGGAAGAAGCTTTAGAAGAAGAAATGCTGCTAGAAGAATTGGAAGAAGAGGTTGAAGTAATCGCAGCTGCAGAATTGTCACCAGAAGTAGTATTATTTGAATTAGATGCCAACGAAGCTTTAGCGCCGACCGAATTTATTTTAAATAAGCCTACCAATATCTATGCTACAGAGGAAGAAATAGAAGAAGAAATTTTCAACGAAGAAGCATTAGAAGAACTGGTATTTGAAGAAAGTCCGATGGAAGAGATGGAAGAGGAAGAGATGGTGGAAGAAGAAGAAATGGAATTAAGTTTTGCCACAGAAGCGCCTACCGAAGTGATTATGGAAACTGCTCCAGTAGTAGAAATGACAAAGGAAGAAGTGATTGAAGAAGAAGTAATTGAAATGCCAAAAGCGCCAGAGGTAGTGGAGTACCAAAGTTCATTTAGAATGGAGGAAGAGCCCACTATGCAATTGGTGATGAGAGATGAAAGCAATCCACAACCAGCTAGACCTGTACATCCTTCTTCATTAGAAATGCCATTAGACAATGCCGAAGAGCAAAGAAGAAAAGTAGCTGAGCGTATTCAGAAATTAAGAAATTTATCTTTCAATATTAACAATGGCCCTGATCCAAATACCGAATTTGATGCAGTGCCGGCTTATGTTAGAAGAAATTTAGATTTATTTGGGAATACTTTAGCCTCAGTAGAAAACTATTACAGCAAGTACACTGTTGAAAAAGACGAGAACAATCAAACGCAAATTTCTACCATAAATACTTTTTTAGACGGTAAAAAACCTGATTAAGTTGTTTTTTTGGCTCAGTTGATTTTAGTTGTAGCTCCGTCTCGATAAATCGGGACGGAGTTTTTTATTTTAATCAGTACATTGTAAAATTGAAATTGTACTTTTACTCCATGCAAACTGTATTAATTACTGGCGGAACAGGCATGATTGGAAAAGCTTTAACCACACTGTTTTTAGAGAAGGGGTATAAAGTAATTGTATTAACTAGAAAAGATAAAAGGTCTCGTCGTTTAAATTTAAGTTTTGCAAAATGGGATATAGAAAAATCGATAATTGATGCTAGTGCTATTCAAAGCGCTAATATCATTGTTCATTTAGCCGGGGAAGGGGTAGCAGCTAAAAGGTGGACTGTAAAAAGAAAGCAGGCCATTGTAGATAGTAGGGTGCAGTCGGGAAATTTATTATTGAAAGCATTGAGCGAAAACGAAAATAAAGTAAGCACAATAATAGCGGCTTCGGCCATTGGATGGTATGGTCCAGATACTGCAGCAAGTTTAGCCAAAGGTTTTATTGAAACAGATTCTTCAGATGATTCCTATTTAGGAAACACCTGCCAACTTTGGGAGCAAAGCACTGCAGCCATTGCAAGCAAAGGTATTAGGTTGGTAACTTTAAGGATAGGTATAGTATTTAATAAAAGAGGAGGGGCTTTGGCAGAATTTATTAAACCTGCTCAATTTGGATTGGCTACTATATTAGGAACAGGTAAACAAATGGTTAGTTGGATACATCAAAAAGATTTGTGCAATTTGATATTTTTTGCTGCTGAAAACAAGAAAATCGAAGGGATATATAATGCAGTCGCGCCAGAACCCATCAGTAATAAAAAACTGGTATTAGGCATTGCTCAAAAAATGTGGCCCATCTATTTACCTATTTATGTTCCTAGTTTTGTTTTAAAAATAATACTTGGCGAAATGAGCGTCGAAGTTTTAAAAAGCGCGAAAGTGAGTGCGCAAAAAATACAAGCAGCTGGTTTTGTATTTGATTATCCCACAGTGGAGGAAGCCTTAGTCGATTTATTGAAATAAACCAATCAATTGGTTTACAACTTAAGTGCTACTTTAATTTCTGATAGGTCTTCCAGCAGTCATCACCGATTGTATTCTCTCTAATGTTTTCTTTTCGCCACACAAACTTAAAAAGGCTTCGCGTTCTAAATCTAATAAGTATTGCTCATTCACTAAAGCAGGTTCGCTTAAATCACCTCCACACATTACGTAAGCTAATTTTTTAGCTACCAATACGTCATGATCAGTGGCGTAACCACCTTTCCACATGCCGTTGATGCCTGCGTATAAGGCACCTAGGCCTGATTTTCCGAGTACTTTAATATCTTTTCTTTGTTGTGGTTGGGTATAGCCTGCTTTAAACAATTGTAGTACTTTTTCTTTTGCATGGGCGATTCGACGAGATTGATTTAATATGATATCATCCTGCCCTTTTCTAAAAATACCCATGTCCATCGCTTCTTGTGCCGAAGTGGCCACTTTTGCTGTGGCTATTTGCATAAACCTTCTATTAAGTGTTATGGTTTCTGGCTCGTCTACATGCATTTCATCCGAAGCGCGCAATACCAATTCTTTAGTACCGCCTCCACCAGGAATCACGCCAATACCTAATTCCACCAGTCCAATATATGTTTCAGCAGCAGCGCAAATACTGTCTGCGTGTAAATTCATTTCGCAACCACCACCTAGGGTTAATCCATGCGGTGCAATCACTACAGGTATTGATGAATACCTTACGCGCATCATTGTATTTTGAAAAGTTCGAATGGCCATGTCTAATTCCTCATAATCTTGTTCGATGGCCAACATAAATATCATTCCAACATTTGCCCCTGCACTAAATAAATTTCCATCATTGGCAATGACAAGTCCATTGTATTTTTCTTCGGCCAATGCTATAGATTTATTTAATCCTTCCAATACTTCTCCACCAATGCTATTCATTTTGGTGTTCCAACTAAAGCCTGCTACGCCATCGCCCATATCCACTAATCGGCTGGCGGCATTTTTCCAAATGGTTTTTTCTTGATAATCCGATAAGATGATAAAAGAAGCGGCACCTGGAATTAATAAATAATTTTCGGTAGCGACATCATAATAATAGCGCTTGCCATCCTGTACTTTATAAAAGCTACAACCCTTTGCTATCATGGTTACTACCCATGGGGCTATAGTTCCACCTTCTTGTTTTATATTTTTAACGACTGCTTCTACGCCTAATACATCCCAGCTTTCAAAGGCGCCTATTTCCCAACCAAAGCCTGCTTTTAAGGCATCGTCTAAACGGTACAATTCATCACTAATTTCAGGAATACGATTACTTACATAAGAAAAAAGTGCATGATGAAAAGCACGAACAAATTGTTTCCCCTTATCGCTTTCTTTGGAAGCGTCTGCAACAGTATATAAACTTTTTAATCTTTCGGGTAAGGATTCAATGGATTTTGCAACGCCGATGGATGCCATTTTTGTTTTAACACGTGGCTCGTATTCAAAAGTTTTTAAATTTAGGGTTAAAATTTCTTTTGAACTCGCTGTTTTTATTTTTTTAAAAAATCCTTGACCAGTTTTATCTCCTAGCCAATTTTGTGCGACCATTTTTTCTAACCAAGTAGGAAGGGTAAAAATATTTTTAGCTTCATCCTTCGGGCAATTGGCAGCTACACCCGCTGCAACTTTTACTAAGGTATCAATACCTACTACATCGGCTGTTCTAAAAGTGGCCGATTTAGGACGACCCATTAATGGACCCGTAAGTGCTTCAATTTCATCTATACTTAATTCCAATTTTTCCATAATGTGCAGCACACTCATCATACTGAAAACCCCAACTCTATTGGCTATAAAGGCAGGTGTGTCTTTGCATAAAACGGTTGTTTTACCTAAATACACATCGCCATAATGCAAATGAAAATCAATCACGGCTGGGTCTGTTTTAGCAGTAGGAATGACTTCTAATAAACGCAAGTAACGTGGCGGATTAAAAAAGTGCGTGCCACAAAAATGTTTTTGAAAATCTTCCGAACGTCCTTCGGCCATTAAATGAATAGGAATACCCGAGGTATTAGAACTAACTAATGTACCTGGCTTTCTGTATTTTTCAACCTCGTCATAAATAATTTTTTTGATGTCTAATCTTTCTACCACTACTTCAATAACCCAATCGGCTGTTGCAATTTTTGCTATATCATCTTTAAAATTTCCCGTACTTATATTTTGAGCATATTTAGCTAAGTATAAAGGAGAGGGGTTGGATTTTATGGATGCTTGCAAAGCATCATTCACCAATTTATTTCTTTCTTTTGATTGATTACTTTGTTCCGTTCCTGGCGTTAGTATATCTAATAATAATACTTCCACACCCACACCGGCAAAGTGACAAGCTATTCGAGAGCCCATCACGCCACTTCCTAAAACCACTACTTTTTTAATTGAACGTTGCATTTTAGAGCATTTTTGTAAAATTAGTTAGTTATGCAACTATTTTCAAAAAAACTTTAGATTTTTGAGTATTTTTTTTGCCTTTGGTTGCGTCATTTGACCTTTTAACAAAACCAGCTTGAGGGTATTGGGCTTTGAACTACATTTGTACCATGCAAGTAGATAAGAAGTTAGTTAGCCATTTGGCACATTTATCCAGGTTAAATGTGGCCCCCGAAAAGATGGACAAACTAGTTGCTGATATGCAAGATTTGGTAGGATTTGTGGAGCAGTTAAATAGTTTAGACACCACAGGAACTGAACCATTAATGCATATGGGTGATGCATTCAATGTGCTGCGCAAGGATGAAGTCAATGGATCTATTTCAAGAGAAGCTGCTTTAAAAAATGCCCCCGATTCGGACGGGACTTTTTTTAAAGTGCCTAAAGTAATACGTAAATAAAAAACACATGTCATCGGTTATTCAATTAAGAGATTTGCAGAAAAGTTACTTCATGGCCGGGCAAGCCATTCCTGTTTTAAAAGGGATCAATTTAGACATCAACAGAAATGAATATGTTGCACTGATGGGCCCATCGGGTAGTGGTAAAAGTACCTTAATGAATATTTTAGGTTGTTTAGATTCTCCAACGAATGGGATGTACAACTTAAATGGAAATGATGTAAGCAAAATGTCGGACGACGATTTAGCAGGTATTAGAAATGTTGAAATAGGATTTGTATTTCAACAATTTAATTTATTACCAAGATTGTCGGCAGCAGAAAACGTTGCATTGCCATTGGTGTATGCAGGTATTTCAAAAAAAGATAGAATAGATCGCGCTATGGTGGCTTTAGAAAAAGTGGGGTTGGCAGATAGAAGCCATCATAAATCCAATGAATTAAGTGGTGGTCAAATTCAACGTGTGGCCATTGCCCGTGCCTTGGTCAACAATCCTTCTATATTATTAGCCGATGAGCCTACGGGTAATTTGGATTCAAAAACATCGGTAGAAGTAATGGAGCTTTTTGGTAAAATACATTCCAGTGGCAACACCGTTATTTTGGTTACCCACGAGGAAGACATTGCGCGCTATGCACACAGAGTAGTTCGTTTAAGAGATGGAAATATTGAAACGGATACAATAAACAATAATTTCTCTCATTTTTAAAGAGTTTGCTACCTCTATTTTTAGGTTTCCCAATTGAACTTTATTTTATTAGTTTTGTTAATCAATGCGTAGCAACGCTATGTTAATTATTATCCAATGAAAATATATACCAAATCGGGCGATTTAGGAAAAACAGCTTTAATTGGAGGAACAAGAGTTCCTAAAAGCCATATCAGAATAGAATCTTATGGAACAGTAGATGAACTAAATTCATTTATTGGTTTATTAAGCGATTTAGTTTCAGATGCTGGAATCAAAACAGTATTGAAAGAAGTGCAAGATCGCTTATTTACGGTAGGATCTTCCTTGGCTTGTGATCCAGATAAAGAACCCAATTTAAAAATTCCAGATTTAAAAGAAGAAGACATTGCGTACTTGGAAAAGTTAATTGACCAAATGAATGAAGTATTGGAGCCTATGAAATCTTTTATTTTACCTGGAGGGCATCAAGCCATTTCTACTGCACATATTGCTCGTTGCGTTTGTCGCCGTGCCGAACGTTGGTGCGTGAATCTACAAGAAGAAGATTTATTTGTAGATCCGATGGTGATTAAATATTTAAACAGACTTAGTGATTATCTTTTTGTTTTAGCTAGATATATAGGACACTTAAATGGCGTCGCAGATTCACCTTGGAAACCAAGAGTGTAATAAAGTCTAAATAAATTTCCCGTCTTTCATGGTTAAGCTTCGGTTGCTCATGGCAGCCAATGATTCATTGTGTGTAACTATTAAAAAACTTTGATTCAATTCGTTTTTTAATTTAATAAATAGATGGTGTAAAGCGGTTGCGTTTTCACTGTCTAAATTTCCAGTAGGCTCATCCGCAAAAATTAGTGCGGGGCTATTTAATAAGGCACGCGCTACAGCTACTCTTTGTTGCTCTCCTCCAGATAAACTATGCGGCTTCTTGTCCATTTTATCGGATAGGCCCATTAGGTCTAATAATTCCTTGGCCTTATTTTGTATTTGCTTTTTAGGCATTTTACCTATCCATCCTGGAATGGATACATTTTCCAAAGCGGTAAATTCGGGGAGTAAATGATGGAATTGAAAAACAAAGCCCATTTTTTGATTTCTATACTTGGCAAGTGCCGAATTGGATAGTTGGGCAATGTCCTCGCCCTCAAAAATTACCTGTCCTTGGTCGGCTTTTTCCAAGCTGCTTACAATGTATAAAAGAGTCGATTTGCCGGCACCAGAAGGTCCAACAATACTTACCAATTCTCCTTTGTTAACCTCCAAGGAAACACCCTTCAATACCGATACAGGGCCATATTGCTTCCATATGTCCTTGGCTACTAGTAGTTTTGAGGCTTGATCCATGGTACAAACCTAGCAATTCCCAGTCAATTATATTAAAATTTAAAGATTTGTTTACATCCTGTAGAAAAAACAGATTTGGTTATATCATATATACGGCTACTTTTGCAAAAAATAAAGCTATGTTTTGGACTTTAGAATTAGCCAGCTTTTTAGAAGAAGCTCCATGGCCAGCTACCAAAGATGAATTGATTGATTACACCATCAGAAGTGGTGCACCTATTGAAGTAGTAGAGAACTTACAAGAGCTTGAAGACGAAGGTGAAGTGTATGAAAGTATTGAAGATATTTGGCCGGACTACCCAAGCCATGATGATTTTATGTTTAACGAAGACGAGTACTAATTTTAAGAATTTTTATAGAATATAAAATTCTTAAAATTAGTCTCTAATGATTTTTAAAAAAGGGTCCCGAATTTTCGGAACCCTTTTTTATTCCTAAGAATTGAATTTTTATAAAATATAAATCTCAGTAAAATTAATCTCTTATGATTTTATAAAAAAAGAGCTACACTACGTTGGCTCTTTTTTTATTGTGTTATGAGTATCTAGTTTTTCATCAATCTTACAAAAGTTTCGTCTAATGATAAAAAATAATAAAGGGTCCCGAGCAATCGGGACCCTTTATTATCCCTAAGAATTTAAATTTTATAAAATATAAATTTCAATTCTTAAAAATCTAATGATAAAAAATAATAAAGGGCTAAACTATGTTAGCCCTTTATTATTTTAGATGGGATAGTAAGTTTTTTTAA
>CANHLZ010000018.1 GCA_947461595.1 Bacteroidota bacterium
CTCCCCTCTTTTCATATTGTCCGTTCCTTCAAATAATAAATGTTCAAAAAAATGAGCAAAGCCCGTACGAGCAGTATCTTCATTTTTAGACCCCACATGGTATAAGGCAGTTACGGCCACCACAGGTGCGGAATGATCTTCATGTAAAATGATTTTTAATCCATTGGGTAGGGTGTATTTTTCAAATTGTATGGTTTGGCTTTTTGCCAAAGTCCCAGTCATTAAAAAAAGACTTGCCAATAGGAAGCTTCCTAATTTTTGCATACTTAAAGTTTTAAATAAAATGTAATGAATATACCACCTATATTAATGGCTATATTATGGAATAAAATTAACCCTATTTTGAATGAATTTAGTTTCTAAATTGTTAATTTCTAGAAATCTTAAACTATTTTAAGAAGATGGTGTGAGGTGTAACTGTAGATGCGTCAAACCATTGAATTGAATGGTCTTTTTTAAACCAGGTCATTTGCCTTTTTGCATAATGTCTGGTATTTTGTTGAATCAGCTCTATCACCCTTTCTTTACTTATCTTTTGATCAAAACAGTCCATCCATTCGCTATAGCCCACAGTATTAAATGCATTCAAATGGTAATAAGGGTGTAACCCTTTCACTTCTGTTTCTAAACCCGCCTCCACCATATCCAATACTCTTTGATTGATTCTTTCATACAATTGATCCCTTGACATTTCTAATCCAATTTTCACAATTTTAAAAGGCCTTTCTACAATTTTTTTTGTTTGAAAACTTACAATAGAAACGCCCGTTCCTAAAAAAACTTCTAAGGCACGCATTAATCTTTGTGGATTTTTTTGTTCCCCTTGCGCCCAATAAATAGGATCCTTCACCGCTAGTTCTTTTTGCAACCACCTTAAACCTAATTTTTCATATTGTTTGATGATACCCTCTCTAATAGCTGGATCAATGACAGGTATCAAATCCAACCCTTCACAAAAAGCTTTAATGTACAATCCTGTTCCGCCAACCATCACCACTGCATCTTTTGTTGCTAATAAACTATCTACTTTTTCAAGCGCCCACTTTTCAAAAAAGGCAGCATTGAGTTCTTCCGTAATGGAATGACTGGCAATAAAATGATGGGGTACTAATTTTAATTCTGATAAAGATGGTCTCGCAACCCCGATATTCATTTCTTTAAAACATTGGCGTGCATCTGCAGATATAATTTCGGTATGCAAAGTTTGTGCAAGTGCAATGGCAAAACTTGTTTTACCCACTGCGGTAGGCCCCATGACAATGTATACAGTTTTGGACATGCTAGACAATTACTTAAATTTGAAAAATAAAAAACAGAAAATAAAAACTACTATCTGATATAAGATCATTAAAATGCTTCTCCTTCAAAAAACTCGCTGCCAGAGGATTCTTGGGAATCTTCTTCAGACTCTTCATCGCTATCCTCTTCACTATCATCGGAAGCCTCTCCACTTTGATCAGCGTCTCCCTCTTGACCAAAACCCTCTTTGGCTTCAGATAAATCATATTTTTCTTCGATGTCTGCAAATTTTTCTCCCAACATACCTTTAGTACCATATTGCATTGGCCCTACTCCTTCAGTGCGACTCACTAGTGGATACTCCAAACTCATATCTGCATCTGCATTCTTAATCACTTGAATGAGTTCGATTAAAAAGGACCAAGATTTTACAAAATCGTATAAATAAACAAAATGTTGATTCGTGTCAATAATTTCAGAACCAATGATGGTTTCTTCCATTAACAATGGTGGTGCCTTATACTCTTTTTCATAGACCTCCTTACTAATTTCACGTCCTCTTTGCCAAATATCATTGCTTCTATAAAAGGTAGCATCGTGCTTTTGATCAAATTCAAAAGCTTTCAATATAATTTGATGCAGGTCTGCAAAATTTTGTGAATGTTTCACCAAAACATCTCTGTAAATAACGTCATCCTCCTCCCAATAAACCCTAAATTTTAATACTGCCATTTTGGTAATTTGAAACGCTAAATTACTATTTTATTGTAGGATATAAGCCTAGTTTTTCTGCTTCTTTTAACATAAAAGCATAAGCCGCATCGTATTCATTGGGAATAATCCCATCTAAAATCGCTTCCCTGATGGCATCTTTGATAATTCCCACCGGCTTGGAAGGCATAATAGCAAAAAGTTCCATTATAATTTCACCTGTAATAGGTGGTTGCCAATTTCTAATATTGTCCTTTTCTTCTACTTCCTGCAATCTTATTTTTACATAGTCAAACCCTTGTAAATAACGTTTAACTTTAACTTTGTTTTTACTAGTAATATCTGCAGCACAGAGCAACATTAAAAAGTCAATGTCCTCCCCTGCATCAAACAACAATCTTCTTACCGCACTATCTGTAACCGTTTCTTTGGTTAAAGAAATTGGTCTTAAATGAAGGGCCACTAATTTTTGAACCATTTTCATTTTCTCATTCAATGGCAATTTTAATTGCGTAAAAATTTTAGGCACCATTCTTGCACCAACCACTTCATGTCCATGAAAAGTCCATCCAAAACCTGTTTCAAACTTTTTTGTTTTTGGCTTGGCTATGTCATGCAATAAAGCCGCCCATCTTAACCAAATATCATCAGAGGTAGCAGCTACATTGTCTAACACTTGTAAGGTATGAGAAAAATTATCCTTATGCCCAATCCCATCCAATGTTTCAGCCCCTTCCAATTGTAGCAACAGTGGGAAGATATGATTTAATAATCCTGACTCTTTTAATAAGTACCAGCCCTTAGAAGGGGCCGCAGTCATCATTATTTTTTGTAGCTCATCCGTAATTCTTTCTTGAGAAACAATTTTGATTCTATCGGCCATTTTTTGAATGGCTGCAAATGTTTCAGGGGTAATGGTAAAATTAAGTTGCGTCGCAAAACGAATCGCACGCATCATCCGTAAAGGATCATCATCAAAAGTTTGTTCTGGAGCTAACGGCGTTCTTAAAATTCTATTTTCTACATCCTGCAAGCCCCCAAATGGATCAATGATGGTTCCAAAATTATTTTCACTTAATTCAACTGCCATTGCATTGATAGTAAAATCTCTTCTATTTTGATCATCCTCAATGCTACCTGGACTCACTTGAGGTTTTCGACTGTCTTTTGAATAACTTTCTTTTCTAGCTCCTACAAATTCAATTTCTATGGTATCCATTTTAACCTGCGCGGTTCCAAAGGTCTTGAATATGGAAACAGGAGGTCTCGGTTGGAACTGATTGGCAAAAGCCGCAGCTAACTCAAGTCCGTCACCTAAGCAAACAATATCAATGTCTTTAGTAGGTCGATCTAATATTCTATCGCGCACGAAGCCCCCCACAGCATAAGCGGGTATCCCCATCTTAGCGGCTTCTGTTGCCACTACATTAAAAAGGGCTTGTTCTATTGCTGTGAATTTAATTTGCATGTTCACAAAAGTACTAATGTTGTAGCACTTGTAATAAAGGTGCTGTCAATTGTTGAATTTGAATAGAATGGGCACATTGAAAGTGCTGTAATGGGCAATTTTTTTTCCCATGAATGCCACAGGGCCTACAAGCTAAATTTTGTTCCGTTTGTACCACAAAAGATTGGTCAGATAAGGGCCCATAACCAAATGCTGGAATGGTAGAACAATAAACTGCTACTACGGGTGCATTAACAGCCGATGCAAAATGCATAGGCGCCGAATCGTTTACATAATTGAGCACAGCCTTTTGTTGTAAGGCAGCACTATCTAAAAAACTAAGTTCTCCAGCTACATTGATGATTTGATTGTTGCCTATTAGAACAAATGCCTCCATCATTTTGTCACCCAAGATTTTATCTCCAGCACCTCCCAAAATATAAATTGGCCCTTGAAAAGCAATGGATTTTATAAAACCAACCCATCCAGATATGGGATATTGTTTGGTAAACCAAACAGATGCAGGTGCGATACAGATATAAGGTTCAACTTGATATTTTTTTACTTTTTCAATAGCTTCTTTAGTGGGATACAATTTGGGCTTATGCAAAGCAATATCGCCTAAGACTTGGATCAATTGATGATTTCTATTTATCTCATGCATTCCCTTTTGAATTTCAAGATGCTTAATAGAATGCGTAAATAAAAAAGAAAATGGGTTTTTATCAAACCCAATTGTAAAAGTTGCTTTTGACAAAGCCGTCCACAAACCAGTGGCAGCAAAACGCTGCACATTAACTACCGCGTCGTACTTTGATTTTCTAATTTTAAATAAAAGCTGTAACCAATGAATGTACTTTCGCTTTTTTTTATTCCACACAATCACTTCATTGATAAATGGGTGCTTTGTAAAAAGAGTTTCATTCCCTTGACGAACCATTATATCAATTGCCGCTAATGGATATTGTTCATACAAAGATTCTAATAAAGCAGTGCTCAGCACTACGTCTCCAATAAAAGCGGTTTGTATAACTAAAATTTTTTGCATTTAGTAGCTTAAGGTCTAATGATAATTAATTCCCCATTCTCATTCCATTTAACGATAGAAGAAGGCTGCTGCTGCTCGGTATCCTCTTGTCGATGTTTTACCACATAATCAACTCCTTCAATAATATCTAATGAAATATCCTGAAAACATAAAGGGGTTGGATAACCAGAAACATTAGCCGATGTACTTACCAATGGTTTTCCAAATTGCTTGATGATTGTTTTACAAAAAGGATCTTTAGTAATTCTAATGGCTATTGATTGATCTGCTGCTATTAAATTTTTTGCTAAATTTTTTGCTTTTTGATAAATAACTGTAGTAGGCTTATGAATTCCTTTAATATAATCAAACACTTGCAATTGGGCATCTTGTACATGATTCAGAATGGATTGCTCCTCCTCCACCAAAATAATCAAGGCTTTGGTGTCTACTCTTTGTTTTAATGCAAAAACTTTTGCCACCGCTGCTTCATTGGTTGCATCACAACCAATACCCCATACCGTATCGGTAGGATATAAAATAAGTGCCCCTTTTTGAAGCACATTGATACAAGCTTGAATATCTTCATCGTAAGCAAACATGTTGCAAATTAATCAATACTTATAAATAAACGATGGTTCATTATTGTGCAAAAGAAACTGCTTTAAATTCTAGGCTTGTTTGTAATTTTGTGGAAATTATAAAAATGGAATTAAAAAATAAGATTGAAGCGGCCTGGGCCGATCGTAGTTTATTAAAAGAGGAAACCTATAGCAATGCAGTTCGCGCAGTCATTGAAGAAGTAGACAAAGGCCGATTAAGAGTAGCGGAACCCAAGGACAACCAATGGGTGGTGAATGAGTGGGTAAAACAAGCCATTCTATTGTATTTTGCTATCCAACCCATGCAAACCTGGGAATTGGCCCCTTTTGAATTTCATGATAAAATGTTACTTAAATCTAATTATGCTGCTTTGGGTGTAAGAGCCGTTCCTCATGCAGTAGCTCGTTATGGCGCTTATTTAGCTAAAAATGTGGTATTAATGCCAAGCTATGTGAATATTGGGGCTTTTGTTGATGAAGGCACTATGGTGGATACCTGGGCCACTGTTGGCAGTTGTGCTCAAATTGGGAAAGGCGTGCATTTAAGTGGAGGTGTAGGTATTGGAGGCGTGCTAGAACCATTACAAGCAAGCCCTGTAATCATTGAAGATGGTTGTTTTATTGGTAGCAGATGTATTGTAGTAGAAGGGGTGCATGTGGAAAAAGAAGCCGTTTTAGGCGCCAACGTAGTGCTCACTCAAAGCACTAAAATTATTGATGTTAGTGGTCCCGATCCTATTGAATATAAAGGCCGTGTGCCTGCTAGAAGTGTGGTCATTCCTGGATCCTATCGCAAATCATTCCCAGCAGGGGATTATCAAGTAAGCTGTGCTTTAATTATTGGTCAACGCAAACCAAGTACCGATTTAAAAACCAGCTTAAACGATGCTTTACGTGATTTTAATGTAGCCGTTTAATTACCTTCAATTGGCTTAAAAAATTTGGGGTGACCAGGACGAATCCCAATCACCCCGATTATCCTTCCCCCAAAGGATAAAATCTTATAATTTATTCTATTCATACATATATATAATAAATTATAAATATGTATGAGCTCTTTTTTCTTTAGAATGTAAATATGCATATATGTTCATCTTCATTCCATATAAAATCTAAACTTTATAGAGAAAAAAAATAATCGAACTAGATATTTGATAAATAATATTTTACATATTAATAAAATATAAAATTTTATTAAACCACATAAGAAATAAACCTATTGTAGATTTTATACTATTTTTGAGAGATGAGGTTCAAACAATATTTAATTTTATTACTACTTGGAGCAGCACTTAATCATGCCAATGCTCAGATAAAAATAGCATCTACCGCATTCCAAAAACAGGATATTGCTTTACTTGACATTTTATTTAAGGATAGTACCCATTCATTAAGGCTTCAACTAAGTTCAAGTTTATACGATTTTGGATTAAAAAAAAGGGATTATAGAAATATCGCTCTGGTGAAACAAAAGGGACAAATATGGATACAGCCCTTGGTTTCCGGTAAACTATTTGAGTTAAAAAAGTCAAAAAAAGGATATGAATTAATAAGAATTGACTCCACTATACATTCTGGGGTGAATTCAAATAGCTATACTTTTATGCTTCATGACACCCTATTCCAATATGGAGGATCCGGGTTTTGGAACCTCAGGGGTATTATTACTTATTTTAGCAAGGAAACCCATGAATGGGAATTGTATCCCAGCAATCAACTCTTAAATGGGTATGATGGATTTGAAAATTACATCGTATACCATTTAGCTAGAAGTGAAGATAAATTATACACCACTGGGTATGTAAGAATGCAAAATGCACCTTCCAATTTAAACATTAAAGTAGTGGACAGTTGTTTTGAATTCAATTTTAACAACCTTACATGGAGCAATTTAGGTGCTACCAACCCTGATTTATTACAAATATTCAACAAGGATAATTATTACACTTACGAAATGGATGGCCTATTGTTTATCCGAAACTTTTTTGATTTGCATTGGCTAGATTTTAAAAATAACTCCTTCGGCAAAATTAAGGAGTCCAAAAATAGGGAGGCTAAACAAAAATGGCTCAATTTGTATAATACCAAAGAGCCTTTTCAACACCTACAGTTTAATTTGGGTAATACCTGTTATCTTATAAAACTAGACCCGAATTTTAATACCAGTTATGACAGTTTTACACTAAGTAAGGAAGACCTTGACTTTACAAAAGTAAATTACATTTATAAGAAGAATAATTTTATTGTTGATTTTTATTTAAATACAATTTCACCCTTTTTCACACCTAATGTACTTATTTTAATCATTATTGCCTTTTTCATATTCTTTGTTTTATATAGAGAAAGAAAAAAAAGAGTGCCCAAAGAAGTGAATACCATTTTGAATTATAATTTTGTTAACTCACTTTCCTTAATCGAAAAAGAACTCGTTCAAGTGCTTTATGAGCAACATTTGAAAGGAGAAGAGATTTCTCCAAAATTAATAAATAAGATTATTGGTGTACAACAAAAAGATACGCTCACGCAAAATAAAAGTAGAAGCGATCATTTCTTAAAAATAAATCAAAAATACAAATTGGCCACTCAACAAAGTTTACCATTGATAGTTAAAAGCCGCGACAGCATTGATAAAAGACAATACAATTATGGCTTAGAGGCGAAATACATTCAGGCACTTGCCAAACATTTTAAAAATTAAACTACCAATAAGCTACAGCCTCTTCTTGCGCTAGTATCTATCCGGCCCATTACTTTAAAGCTGCCGTCCTCGTAAACTTCACCAAGATCTTCTGTTGCTATAAAACTACAACTGTATAAGTTAGCTAAATCTATGATGTGCAAAACGCCTCTACCTATTTCTTTTAACGAAGTAGGATCTTCTTCATCTGCCACTAATACTTTCATCCAAGGTGGACATTTAAAAACTCCATCCTTAAGGGCATAGGCCTGACTTAATAATTCAGTCATCCCATATTCAGATTGAATAGTACGAGTGCCCAAGTTGGTTGACAAAACTTCATGCAATTCTTCTCTAGTTAATTCTTTTTTTCTTCCCTTCATTCCACCAGTTTCTATGACCGTGGTATGTTTTAAAATTTGTGGGAAAGTATCTGCAAAATCGGTCAGTGCAAAACTTACTCCAATCAACCAAACAGGCTGTTTTTCGTTTTCTAACTTCTTTAATAACGCATCTAACTTTTTAAAGTCATCTAAATAAAATCCACTTTCGGGATGACCAGATGCTTGAATAAGTTTATTGACCATATAGACCAATGAGGAATGAGCTCGTTCTAAATAAGAAGGCAATAATCCTATGATGCAATAATTACTTGGCGCACCATAAAATAATTTAAACCCATTTAAAAAACTTTGTTCATATAAGTCCGTATCATGTATCCAATGTTTGCTGACAATATCTTGAGTGGTCCCACTGCTCTCAAATAGGGTAATGGGTTTAGGGCCAATAAACACTTCCTGGGTTTTATAAAAAGAAATAGGAAGAAAAGGAATGCTGCTAAGTTCATTAGCTGATGCTTTATTGAGCTGTACCCATTGTTTATAAACTTCATTGTGCTGCGCCTGCCAAAGAAAAACTTTTTTGCTTACCATTAGAAAATCCTCCTTTGGTAAATGCCATAATTGTTGAATGTCTATAGGTGCTTCGATCACTTATTATTATTTATACGTTGCAAAAGTATTCAATATCTAGTCATAAAAAGCAGTTCCTTTTGAAGTAGTTAAATAATCGTATAAAGTAGTATCTTGCATAAGACTATTTTAAACAATCATTATGGCAAAATCTACACCTAAAAAACCGGTTTCAAAAGCAAAAAAGGAATTGATCAGTGCAAGCTCCTATCAATTTTTAAGCAACTATATCAACAATCCTTCTCCAGTGGGATTTGAAACCAGTGGACAGAAAATTTGGTTGGATTATTTAACTCAATATGTAGACACTACTTTTACAGACCCTTACGGTACCGCAGTAGGTGTCATTAATCCAACTGCTCCTTTTAAAGTAGTGATTGAAGCGCACGCCGATGAAATAAGTTGGTTTGTCAATTATATCAATGACCAAGGTTTAATACATTTAAAAAGAAATGGGGGTGTAGATCATCAAATAGCCCCATCAATGCGTGTTTGGATTCATGGTAAAAAAGGTCCTGTAAAAGCGGTATTTGGATGGCCAGCTATTCATACCAGATTGAGCAATCCAGAACAAAAAGAACCTCAACCTAAAGTAGATAACTTGACTTTAGATTGTGGCGCAAGAACAAAAAAAGAAGTAGAAGCTTTGGGCATTCATATAGGTGCCGTGGTTACTTATCAAGAAGGCATTGATGAATTAGCGCATGATTTTATTATTGGCCGCGCTTTTGATAATAGAGTAGGTGGATTTATGATTGCCGAAGTAGCTCGATTGTTAAAAGAAAATAAAAAGAAACTTCCTTATGGCTTATATATTGTTAATGCCGTACAAGAAGAGATTGGATTACGTGGTGCAGAGATGATTGCCCGTAGAATCAAACCCAATATTGCCATCATTACCGATGTTACGCATGATACGCATACCCCAATGATTAATAAAGCCATTGAAGGAGATATATTATGCGGAAGAGGTCCTTCTCTAGCCTATGCGCCAGCCATCCATAATAAATTATTAGCTATTGTAGAAGAAACAGCAAAAGCTAAAAAAATTCCGGTACAGTTTAGAACCTTGAGCAGAAGTACAGGAACAGATACCGATAGTTTTGCTTATGCCAATGACGGTTGTCCTTCGGTTTTAATTTCTATTCCATTAAGATATATGCACACGACTGTGGAAATGATTCATAAAAAGGATATTGTTGATACGATTCAATTGATGTATGAAACTTTGTTAGCGCTTACGCCTAAAACAAACTTAAGTTACCTATAATGGCCAATCCCCCCATTAGTATTGCAATCATCGATATGTATGATGGAAATGCCAATGTGGGTATGGAATGTATTGTAAGTATCCTTAATCAATGGAGTGTCAAAAGGAAGCTACCTATCTCCTACTGCATTTTTAAATTAAGAGAGGCTTGCGCAATTCCAGATGAAAATTTTGATATATACATTTCTTCAGGAGGTCCTGGCTCACCACTAGACTCTAAAGATGAACCCTGGGATAAAAAGTATACCCATTGGCTGGATCAAATGATGGTATTAAGCAAACCTGTATTTTTAATTTGTCATAGTTTCCAATTGGCCTGCAGGCATTTTAATTTAGGCACCATTACTTTAAGAAAATCAAGACAAATTGGAATTTTACCTATTCATCCATTGACCGAAGATATTATTTTCAATGGCTTAGAAGATCCATTTTATGCTTTAGAAAGTAGGGAGTATCAAATTATAGCGCCCAATGACGAAGCACTTGCAAAAATGGGCGCAAGTATTATAGCATTAGAAAAAATAAGGCCTCAGATCCCATTAGAACGGGCTATCATGGCAATACGTTTTAATAAAAACATGATTGGCGTTCAATTTCATCCAGAAGGAGAATCAGCGGCCTTAGAAGGATTTTTTCAAGAAGGCATTTTAAAAAATAAAATCATTGAAGAATTTGGTGTTGAAAAATGGGACACTATTATGTCTCAATTAGTGGATCCCAATAAAATACAAAAGACTGCTTCCTCCTTTATTCCCAATTTTTTAGACAGCGCATTGCAAATACCATTGAATTAAGCAACTGATATGATTCCTTCAATAAGACAAAATTTCAACGCTAATTTTACTGAAGAAAAGTATCAGAATTATCTTTCTTATATTAAGAATAGCTTGCCTAATGCATTAGATTTTAAAATAGCCGAAACTCCTATTTTTATTGACCAAAAATTTACTGCTCAATTACTTGAATTAGGTGATTATGTCAATGGAGAAGTTTTGGGTAAAGAATTTAAAATTAATACACAAGCCTCTTTAGATAGACAGCCCAATATCCCTAATGAACCAGCTTATCCAGGATGTATTGTCATGGATTTTGCCATTGCCAATAACTCAAAGAATGAATTGGTCCCCAAATTGATTGAATTACAAGGGTTCCCTTCTCTTTTCGCTTTTGAATTACTCCAAGAGGAAGCCTTAAGCGAAAATTATGAATTGCCAAAAAATTACAGTCCCTTTTTAAATGGCTACGATAAGGAAAAATACATCGCTCATTTAAAAAAAATGCTTGGTGGCTCTAAAGGCGAACACACTGTACTACTTGAAATTCACCCACATCAACAAAAAACGAGAATTGATTTTTATTGTACCGAAAAATACCTGAACATTCCAATTGTATGCATTAGTGAATTAGCACAAAAAGGAAATCAACTATTTTATACAAGAAATGGGATTAGCATTAAAATAGATCGTATTTACAATCGAGTCATAATGGATGAACTTGATAAGCAACCAGCTGCCATCCAAGAAAAAGGCAAACTGCTATTAAATGAACTAGCCATTAGTTGGGTAACCCATCCCCATCATTTCTTTAGAATTAGTAAATTTTTAATGCCTTTTCTAAAGCATCCGCTTGTTCCTATTACCCAGTTTGTTGATCAATTAGCTACTATCCCTAAAAATTTAGAGGATTATATATTAAAGCCCCTATTTTCATTCGCAGGGCAAGGTGTCATTATAGACATTCAACCAGGAGATTTTGAAAAGCTTGAAAATCCAGCGCATTGGATTTTACAAGAAAAAGTTCATTACGCCGAATGCATTAAAACGCCAACAGGCCAGGCTAAAGCAGAAATTAGGTTATTTTATTTCTGGGACGAAACTCAACAAAAATACATAGCCACTATGAATTTAGCTCGATTGAGTAAAGGCAAAATGATCGGAGTAGATTATAATAAAACTGCCACCTGGGTGGGCGGCAGTTTAGCTTATTTCGAAACTAAATAAATTAATATTTGAATGGTCTTAAATTACCTTGGAAATATCATATTTTTATCCAAACAAAAAATTTTCAATGCTTAATTATAAAGCGAAATTTTCAAGATTAAGACCTAGTTTATTCATTTTTGGATTATTGTTATTTAGTCTTTTGGCAAAAGCACAGGACGCTGGTGAAATTCAAGTATACGGATCTTCTACTACTCCAAAGTATATGACTATTATTGAACTTCATTCAAATTATACTTTTAAAGGCCCAAAATCTAATGAAGAATATCACCCATTATTAGAGACCATTGAAATCACAACTGGTATCAGTAAAGATTTCGAATTTGGATTTTATATATTCACCTACAATAATAATGGGAAACTGCAATACACAGGTACAAATATAAGACCAAGAATAAAAGCACCTGATACGTGGAATTGGCCGCTTGGAGTATCTCTTTCTTCAGAAATAGGATTTGCAATTGACCCAATGTCAAATCAAAAAGATTGGGGAGCAGAAATTAGACCCATCTTTGATAAAACAATAGGTAAAAATTATATTTCTTTCAATCCTAATGTTGGCATTTCATTCACTAATAAGGAGTATCTCTTTGAACCTAATTTTAAATATGCCTATGCAAGTTATCCAAAAGCAAGTATGGGATTTGAATATTATGGTAATACAGGTAAAATATTTAACCCTAACAAAATAAGCCAACAAGAACATGCTTTTTACTTTGTAGTTGATCTTTTTTTACACCCCTTGTATGAATTTAATTTTGGCATTGGAAAAGGACTCACCGAAAACTCCAATGGCCTAAATGTAAAATGTTATGTAGGTAGAAGAATCAATTGGAAACACAAATAAAACTACTACTAAGGCTTTTTCACACGCTTGTATTGGCAACACTCATCTAAATCATTGTAAGCTTCTGTGCTGGCTTTTTTGTGTTCTGTATCATACCCAGCTGCGGCAACCGCCTCTTCAATTTTATCAGTAGATGTTTTAGCAGCATCAAAGGTGAATTTTAATACCTTGGCTACTTTATCCCAACTAGCACCTATAGCACCTGCTTCTTTGGCAGCTTTTTCAATATGCCCTTTACACATTTTGCAATTCCCTGCAACTTTTACAGTGCTGGTAGTTTGTGCTTGCAATTGTAAAGAAGCCATAACAATTACAAGAATAAATAGAATATTTTTTTTCATGTCAATGATTTTTTCTTTTTTAAGTAAAGACAAAGTTAAGGGGTTTGAAATAGTTTTAGTTAATAAAATTCCACCAAATACCCAATCTAAACCAAGTGCCCGTACCAGGGTAATTTCTGGTAGAAAAATTATAACTATTCCCAAAGGTCGAACTGCTTGATAATAAGGTGTTTAAATTCTCTAAACGTACATAGCCTCTAAAACGCTTAATCATAAAATTTAAAAAGGCATTGGCCGTGGGCCTATTGTGTAAGGTATAGTCATTTTGTATATAAAACTGTCCTGTTAACGGCATATAATCATCGGTTTTGTAATCGGTGTGGTAGATAAACTCTAGCCCAGTAGATAAAAAAAGATTTTTATAAAAATTGCCTTCGAATGCCAGCCTTTGTCTGGTGAGCAATAAAGGCAAATGAATAGGAGCTGCCTGGTCTACTACTTGAACATTCATTTCGTTGTACCAATTCCAATGGGTACTTAATTTAAATTTATTGCTTGCCTGTGCTCTTAAATAACTAAAGGCAGTCTTGTATACCGCTGGCTGATACCCGGAGGAAAAATAATGAAAATTATTAACCAGTTCATAATTTCCAGCAAGTTTCCAGCCTGTTTTTGGGTTACCTGTTTCACCACTAAAATCGATGATATTTTCTTTTTGAATACCACTCAATGTTATCATTGGGAATTGTGTAATTCCTAAATAATTAGCAGAAGGGGTTCGATTGCTATTTTGAAAGGAGAGTTTTAAATAATTCCCCTTAGTAGAAAGAAGCCTGGACAAATAAAACTGCGCATCATAGTCTCCAGCATGGTAGCCATTTAAATATAATTTTCCAGCAATAAGCAAATCCCATAATTGATTTCTAGTTTTATTCTTATACTTTCCAAAAGTATAAATGTCATAATTACTCCAGCTTTTCTGATTAGCCAACGTGGTATTAAAACTGGTATACCCTTGACCTAATTGTAAGAATTGATTGGCATTGTTTTTTTGAGGATAACTGATAATACTAAATTCATTGGTTAATGCACTCCAAGCATCTACAAATTTAATGATAGTATTAGTATCCGTATTGAAATTAAAGTAATTGGCATAACGGGCTGCATTAGGTGCCTTGTCTAAAAAGGAGTACTCGCTATTTTCGTATTTTATTTCATTTTGAAATCTCAAACGAGGATAAAATAAATGAATTACTATAGTATCTTTTACAATAGAATCTTTTTGTCCCAAGTCATAGGTTTGTCGCCACAATAAAGTATTACTCTTATACACATTCCCCGTTGCAATAGAAGTATTAAATGGATTTGAAAAAGCAATGCCACTCACGCCTAATCTTGTTTCTAACTCATAAGGATTATTTAAAGACAAGCTATCTAACAAGGCGGCTTTTATTAAACCTCCATTTTCTGAAGAAGCTGCTTTATTATTAAGCATCACCCAAAAAGACTCATATCGTTTACGCTTCGATTGAAAATGAGCCGTAATGCGCATATTATTCAAATTTGAATTTTGATTTTTAACATTGCCTGGCGAATTACTAAAGCGATATTCAAAAGAAAAATTAAACTGTTGTTTTTTATTTTGAGTATGCTTTACTTCAAGCATTTGCTCACTCTTATCCCCAATTAAATAACCAAAGTCGGTATAGGGGCGTGTTGTTTGATAAAAAGGAGTTCCTTCTAAAGTATAAAAATATCTATCATAGGCATGAAAGCCCGCGTCAAAACCTCCTTTTTGGATTGGTTCAAATAAATAGGATTTAGCAGCAGTTCCTAAATTACCTAAATTATAGCTGGTATAAGGCAAGGGATAATGAACAAAAAAATCATTAATGCTTGAATCTAATTGCAGCACTTCATTGCTATTGTATAATTTATAAAACAGGGTAATTGAATCAGCAAGTTGATCTCGCTTTTGTAATGAATCACTTGATTTCCCACCACCCATTCCCATACCACCACCCATACCACCTCCCATTCCGCCACCCATTCCAGGTCGGCTAAACCCTCCAGGCCTTTGCGCATTTAATTCAAATTGAATCAAAGTCAATAAAATACAACCTAATAAAATTGATTTCACAAAAGACATGCCTTACAAGTTTTAAGCAATTTCTTTTAACAATGCAGTAAAAATAATGGTCAACTTTGGTTCGGCAGCATGCGCAGCTTCTAATACCTCTTCATGAGTAATCACATTGTTATCTTCTCTAATGCCTAAATCGGTTACTACACTCATGGCGAATACTTTCATTCCGCAATGTACTGCCGCAATAGTTTCTTGCACAGTGCTCATACCCACCACGTCACCCCCTATATTTTTAATTAATTTATATTCTGCTTTGGTTTCAAAAGTGGGTCCAGTAACCCCCACATAAACACCTTCATGTACATTAATATGATTGGCTGCCGCAATTAATTTTGCTTTTTCAATAAATGCAAAAGCATAAGGCTCACTCATATCAGGGAAACGTGTACCTAATGCCTCTTCATTTTTTCCCACGAGTGGATTGGTTGTGAACAAACTAATATGATCTTTAATAATCATTAAATCACCCACCTTGAAATGAGGGTTCACTCCTCCTGCCGCATTTGATAATAATAAATTTTGAACGCCTAATAATCTCAACACACGAATAGGAAAAACTACTTGTTCAGCAAGGTACCCTTCATAAAAGTGAAAACGACCCTCCATTACCCAAACTTTTTTACCATTCAACGTACCCAATATCAATCTACCTTTATGACCCTCTACGGTACTCAATGGAAAATGCGGAATTTCACTATAGGCTATTGAAAAATCTATTTGGATTTCTTTTGATAAATTACCCAAGCCACTGCCTAATATAATGGCCGTATTAGCAGTAGCATTTATTTTAGACTTAATAAAGTGGGCAGTCTCATTTAGTTGCGTCATTAAGGGCGTCGTCATACAAACTGTATTTTAGCCACAAATATAACGACAGTAAGGGATTATAAGGCAAGATTCTAGCGCTTAGATGGAGCAGTTTCATGTTTTAACACCCAATAGGCAATAATGGCACTTAAAAGCATAAAAAAAGCACCTAATAAAAATGCAGCCCCTGGAAAGTAGATGTGGTGTGGGTCATTTTTTATTGAAAAATAAGAGGTAAGACCAATCATCATTGGTGGGCCCACAATAGTAGTTAAACTATTTAAACCTGTCAATGAACCTTGCAATTCACCTTGTTCATTTTTGGGTACATGAATGGAAATTAATGCTTGCAATGCAGGTCCAGAAATTCCTCCTAAGCAATACGGGATTAAAAATAAAAACATCATCCAACTTTGTGATGCAAATGCAAATAAAACTAAACCAATTGCATATAAAGTTATTCCAAAATAAACACTTTTTTCATTACCCAGCTTAGGATTAATATACCTGATTAAAACACCTTGCACCAATCCAACTAATAATCCAATAGCTCCCAAGGATATACCAATTGTTTTAGGCGTCCATCCAAACTTGCTAATATTGGCAAAACTCCAATTACTTTGAACAGAATGAGAGGCTAAATAAATAAAAAGCATAGCAATGATTAATCCAAAAACAGCAGGATATCTTTTTAAATTTTTTAATGCCCCAATGGGGTTAGCTCTTTTAATATCAAATTTTCTTCTATGCTCCTTGTCCAAAGATTCTGGTAATATAAAATAGCCATACAATGCATTAATTAAAGCCAACCCTGCTGCCACTAAAAAAGGAATTCTTGGTCCAATTTCACCCAATAACCCGCCCAATAAAGGACCTATTATAAATCCAATGCCAAATGCAGCGCCAATCATACCAAAGTTTTTAGCTCGGCTTTTTTCATCACTAATGTCAGCCATATAGGCTGCCGCTGTAGTAATGCTTGCACCAGTAATTCCAGAAAAAACACGCCCTACAAATAACCATCCAATGGTAGGAGCAAATGCTAAAAAAATATAATCCAACCCAAATCCCAATAGGGAGAAAAGTAAAACAGGACGTCTTCCATATTGATCACTTAAGCTACCTAAGATCGGAGCAAAAATAAATTGCATAGCTGCATAAATAAAAGTCATATACATCGCTGGCTTTGCAATAGCAACTATGTCTGACTTATCTGTAATATGTAATAAATGCTGTAGCAATTGCGGTACCACAGGAATAATGATACCCAATCCGATGACATCCAATAAAATAGTGGCAAAAATAAATCCGACTGCTGCTTGTTTGTTACTAGCCATGGTGTATTGAAGAGTTGAATGAATCGATTGTTCAAATATACAAGTCCTCTAGTACATTTCAAAAAGCAGCTGCCCTCAACTCAAATTAACTCGATTAGGCCTCATTCCTAAAAACTACTACCCCATCAAATATGTCAATTAATACTTTTTTAGCTTTATCAATTTCTCCACTTAATATTTTCTTACTAAACTCATTGACTACCATCTTTTGAATCAATCGTTTTAAGGGTCTTGCTCCCAATTGCATATCGAAGCCTTGTTCAGATAAATAATCTACTAGGTAAGGGGTGAATTCTACCTGCAAGCCACTTTCGGCCACCAATGATTTTAAATTACTCAATTGAATTTTTACAATAGCTGCCATTTGTTTTTGCAACAATGGAGAGAACATAATAATCTCATCCACCCTATTTAAAAATTCGGGACGAATGGTTTGTTTTAACAAAGCCATCACTTCCATTTTAGATTGCGCTGTTTTTTCTTCTACATTTTTATCTGTAACGCCTTCAAATGCTTCTTGAATTAAATGACTACCAATATTACTAGTCATAATAATAATGGTGTTTTTAAAATTCACTGTTCTGCCTTTGTTGTCTGTTAAATGTCCATCGTCCAATACTTGCAATAAAATATTCCAAACATCTGGATGTGCTTTTTCAATCTCATCCAATAACACCACACTATATGGTTTCCTTCTAACCGACTCTGTTAATTGTCCGCCCTCATCATAGCCCACATAACCCGGAGGCGCTCCCACCAAACGAGATACAGAATGTTTCTCCTGGTATTCACTCATGTCAATACGCGTCATCATGGCGTCATCATCAAACAAATAATTCGCCAAGGCTTTAGCCAATTCTGTTTTACCCACCCCAGTTGTTCCTAAAAATATAAATGAACCAATGGGTTTCTTTGGATCTTGTAAACCGGCCCTGCTTCTGCGTATAGCATCTGATACGGCGCTAATGGCTTCCTCTTGACCAACTACTCTGTTGTGTAATTCTATTTCTAAATTCAATAACTTATCCTTATCCGACTGTAACATCTTACTTACTGGTATACCAGTTGCTTTGGCTACATTTTCTGCAATGTCTTCCGCATCCACTTCCTCTTTCATTAATCTCTTTCCATGTTCCCCCAGTTGCTGTAATTGTTTGCTCCATTCAATCAATTTAGTTTCTTGATCTTTTACTTTACCGTATCTGATTTCAGCTACTTTGCCATAATCTCCATTTCTTTCAGCCACCTCAGCTTCTTGTTTTAATTTTTCAATTTCGGATTTTGTATTTTGCACTTTATCTACCAACTCTTTTTCTTCCGCCCACTTTGCTTTCAAAGTATCTTGTTGCACCGTCAAATTACTAATATCAATATTCAATGCCTTTAATTGCTCTGGATTATTTTCCCTTTTAATAGCTTCCCTTTCAATTTCTAATTGACGAATTTGTCTCATTAAGGTATCTAATTCTTCTGGCATAGAGTTCATCTCCAATCTTAACTTAGCAGCACTTTCATCTATTAAATCAATGGCCTTATCTGGTAAGAAACGATCTGTAATGTACCTAGTTGATAATTCCACCGCAGCAATAATCGCTTCGTCTTTAATACGCACATGATGATGTGTTTCATATCTTTCTTTCAAACCTCTTAATATAGAAATGGCATCTTCTTTAGAAGGCTCATCAATCACTACTTTTTGAAAACGACGTTCTAAAGCTTTATCCTTTTCAAAAAACTTTTGATATTCATTTAAGGTAGTGGCTCCAATGGCCCTTAACTCTCCTCTTGCTAATGCAGGTTTTAAAATATTAGCAGCATCCATAGCACCTTCTCCTCCACCTGCACCTACCAATGTATGAATCTCGTCTATAAATAAAATAATTTCACCATCACTTTCTGCTACTTCTTTTACTACGCCTTTTAATCTTTCTTCAAATTCACCTTTGTATTTTGCTCCAGCAATTAATTGTCCCATATCTAAAGCGAATATAATTTTACTTTTCAAATTGTCTGGTACATCTCCATTGACAATTCTCATGGCCAAACCTTCGGCAATTGCGGTTTTACCCACACCAGGCTCTCCCACTAAAATGGGATTGTTCTTACTTCTTCTTGAAAGAATATGCAAGGTTCTTCTAATTTCTTCATCGCGCCCAATCACAGGATCTAGTTTTCCTTTATTAGCTAAGTCATTTAAATTCTTAGCATATTTTGATAATGATTGAAATTGTGTTTCTTGTGTGGCCGATTGCACTTTTTCTCCTTTTCTTAACTCTTTGATGGCGGTCACCAATCCATTTTCAGTAAGTCCGGCATCTTTTAAAATTTTAGAAGCTGCATCATTCACTTGCAAAATAGCAATTAACAAATGCTCCACCGTAACAAATTCATCGCCAAAGTTTTTTAATGCTCCATTGGCTTTTAATAATACACTATTTAAATCTCTACTTACATTAGAAGCAGGTTCGCCACTAAGTTGCTTAGGTAAAGTTGGAAACGCGGCATCCACTTTTTGGTGAATCAATAGCGGATTTAAATTGTTCTTTTTTAATAAAAACTCCGTAGAGCTATCCTTGTCCGTTAAGATGGCCTTAAGTAAATGTAAGGTTTCAATGGCTGCATCTTTATTATTGTAGGCCAATTGCTGTGCTGCTTGAATGGCTTCCTGTGCTTTAATAGTATATTGACTTAAATTCATAGTATTATTTATTTACAACAAGGTAGGTTCAAAAGCAGGGCCAATATATGATATCCGTTAGATTGTCATAAAATTAGGATCAAAACGGCATTAAAGTCAGTTACAACAAGGATTTTCTGCTATTTTTACATACCAAAATTCATCTACATCTCATTTATTAATTAGCCCATTGAACGAGTTTTCAAATACCGAATTCATTAAAGCAACAGCCCGAAATTTAGGCTTTGATTTCTGTGGCATTGCTCAAGCAACAGAGTTAAGTGAAGATGCTAGGCGACTTGAAAAATGGTTGGCGCAAGGTTTTCATGGAGACATGGAATACATGGAGAAGAATTTTGACTTAAGAATAGATCCGCGAAAATTAGTACCCGGTGCTAAATCCGTGATTACGTTTATAAAGAACTATTACCCTCAACCATCAGATCAACAAATTGCGAATAAACAAGATGCAAAAATTGCGAAGTATGCTTGGGGTGAAGATTATCATGAAGTGATTAGAAATCAATTGCATGAAATACTAGACATCCTTAGAAAAAAAATAGGCCCTATTGAAGGAAGAGGCTTTGTAGATTCCGCTCCCGTATTGGAAAGATCTTGGGCACAACTAGCAGGTGCAGGATGGATTGGGAAAAACGGAAATTTAATTCGTCCACAAACGGGCTCCTTCTTTTTTTTGGCCACTTTAATTGTAGACCTTCCATTGCAATATGATGCGCCAATGGTCAAAGACTTTTGTGGCACTTGCACCAAATGCATTGATGCCTGCCCTACACAAGCCATCTTGCCTAATAAGACTATACAAGCTAATCACTGTATCAGTTATTTTACCATTGAATTAAAAAAGTCTGAAATTCAAACTGATACCCATTATAAAGACTGGGCCTTTGGCTGTGATGTCTGTCAAGATGTTTGCCCTTGGAATAGATTTAGCCAACCACATGATGAAATTCAATTCAAACCATTGAACCATTTGTTGCAAATGAATAGAGCACAGTGGATGGAAATGGAAGAAACAACTTTTAAAGCCCGATTTAAAAACTCGCCTTTGTTAAGATCTAAACTAAAAGGAATTAAAAGAAATATTGAATATCTAAACAATCAAGAAAAGCTTGATTAAAAAATTACATTTTAGTCCCTTTGAAAATAGCAGCGATGGATTAAGGAAGTGTTTTGTTATTAAGGGCCGCTTGTAAATTTTGTAATTCCAATTCCATTTTGGAACCTAGTACTTTATCATTTAATAAAGTTTGAAATTTTTCCCAAGGATACCATTTTACTTTTTGCTCAAAAGACCAATGAATAACATAGGCGCTATCCTTTAAAAGCGTCCATTCAAATTGAACCAAATAAGGGCTTTGCCCTGTAGCTACCCA
>CANHLZ010000019.1 GCA_947461595.1 Bacteroidota bacterium
CCAGCGATTGCTACGACCACAAATTGTTGCAAAGGAGAAATGGAATGTGCTACAAAAAAGCCTCCTAATAATCCACCCGAAAAACCGGCTAAACTCCAAAAGCCATTAAACCTGGAAGTAATACTTTTCTCAAATAATTTAGATAAAGCAGCGGCTTGTGTATTAATAGAAACGTTAAACATATTTCCAGCCATTCCAAAAATAAATAAACCAATAGCTAATAAGGTAGTGGTATGCGCAAAACCCAACGCAACTAAAGTCAAAGGATATAGTAATGAAGCGATAATGATAATTTTTTTACTTCCATGTTTTGCAGTCAAACTTCCAGAAATAGGGATGCCTACAAAAGAGCCGATGGGGAGAAAAAATAAGATACCCCCAAAAGCCCCGTCACTTAAGCCTAATTGCATTTTAATATCGGGAATACGGCTAGCCCAACTAGCAAAACAAATACCTGTAAGAAAGAAAAAACCTGATAAAACAACACGTCTAGCGGTAAGGGATTTAGTACTGGCGTTCATAGCGCAAAGATGGGGTTTTTCTAGGAATTGGGCTATATTTGCCAGCGAAACCTATTTCAATTATAACGTATGTACAGAACGCACAATTGTGGAGAATTAAATATTCAATTTGTAGGGCAAAATATAACCTTAGCCGGATGGGTACAAACCATTCGTAAATTTGGTGCGATTACTTTTATTGACTTAAGAGACCGCTATGGTATTACCCAATTATTAATGGGGGAAGAATTGCAAGCACAATTAGAAGCACAACCCTTGGGCCGTGAATTTGTGTTGCAAGTAAAAGGAACTGTTATTGAGCGTTCTAGTAAAAATGCGAATATTCCTACGGGCGAAATTGAAATAAAAGTTACTGAATATAAAATACTCAACGCTTCAATAGTACCTCCTTTCACCATTCAAGATGATACCGATGGAGGAGATGACATTAGAATGAAATATCGTTTCTTAGATTTAAGAAGAAACGCAGTTAAAAAGAATATTGAATTAAGGTATAGTGTGAATCGAGCTACCAGAAATTATTTGCATGAAAAAGGTTTCATGGATATCGAAACTCCTTTTTTAATCAAGTCCACCCCCGAAGGCGCGCGTGACTTTGTAGTGCCTAGCAGAATGAATGCAGGTGAGTTTTATGCATTACCACAATCACCACAAACTTTCAAGCAATTATTAATGGTAAGTGGTTATGACCGCTATTATCAAATTGTAAAATGTTTTAGAGACGAGGATTTAAGAGCCGACAGACAACCCGAATTTACACAGATAGATTGCGAGATGAGTTTTGTGGAGCAAGAAGATATTTTAAATATGTTTGAAGGATTAATCAAGAGCATTTTTAAAGACGTAAAAAATATTGATTACACCGAGACGGTACAAAGAATGACTTGGGAAGATGCCATGTGGAATTATGGCAATGACAAACCTGATATTCGTTTTGGAATGGATTTGTGTAATTTAAAAAAGCCTTCCCATGTATTCCCGGATAAAAAGGATCAAGCCACTTTAATCAATGGAGTTGATTTTAAAGTATTTGACGAAGCCGAAACAGTTATTGCTATTGCAGTGCCTGGCTGTAGCGAATATTCTCGTAAACAAACCGATGAATTGACTGAGTGGGTAAAGCGTCCTCAAATTGGCATGAAGGGAATGGTATTTATCAAATGTAATACCGACGGAACTTATAAAAGTAGCGTAGATAAATTTTACTCAGAGGACAAATTAAAAGCAATTGCAGTGGCTGTCAATGCCAAAGCAGGTGACTTAATTTTAATTTTAGCAGGTGCAGAAGAAAGAACAAGAAAAGCAGTCAGTGAATTAAGATTGGAATTAGGCAAACAATTAGGATTTAGAAAAGAAACTGAATTTAAGTTATTATGGGTATTAGACTTCCCATTATTTGAATATGATGAAGAAGGAAATCGCTGGGTAGCAAGGCATCATCCATTTACTTCGCCTAAACCAGATCATATAGAAGTGATGATTAACAATGCCCCTGAGATTAAAGACGCTGCTAAATATTTGGAGCATCCATATGCGGGTATTAAAGCCAATGCTTACGATATGGTATTAAATGGCAATGAGATTGGAGGTGGCTCTATACGAATTTTCCAACGTGCCTTACAAGAAAAAATGTTTGCCGCTTTAGGAATGAGTCCGGAAGAGGCGCAACATAAATTTGGGTTTTTATTAGGTGCTTTTGAATATGGCGCCCCTCCACATGGGGGTATCGCTTTTGGATTTGATAGGTTGTGTGCTTTATTAGGTGGTAGTGAAAGTATCAGAGACTTTATTGCTTTCCCTAAAAATAATAGCGGCCGCGATGTGATGTTAGATGCACCAAGCACTATAGACGCAAAACAATTTGAAGAATTGCATATTAAATTGAACCTGAAATAAAATTTTAAACCCACATGCCTCAAAATTTAAAATTATATACGGTACTTACTTATATCTTAATTCCCATCGCTTTGTTTTTTGGATTTTTGGATGTGCTAATATTATTTTCCTCCTTGGCCAATCCAAGTGCTTTAATTATGGTATTTATTATTGCCTGTTTGGTCATTTATACTTTTTCTAGTTATAAATTTTTAAAGATGGGCTTAGAAAGAGAATTAGTACAAACTTTAAAACTAAAAGATTGGATTAAAGTGAACGCCTATGTGAGCTTTTTTTTATGTAGTTTATTTTTTGTCAATTCTATTAGTGTATTGGTTTCCACCAATGCTGTTTTGCTTAAATTTATTGATGAATTTTTACAACAGCAGCCCAATATGCCCAAAGAAATAACCAATGCTTTGGTATTGTCTATACTTAAAGGAGTTTCTGTATTGCTATTAATAACAGGCGTTATTGGCATTATTCATATACGCACTACCCTAAGATTGGTAAAACAGAATGCCCATTTATTTGAATAAAATGGGTTTAAGATTTTGTATCTTTAACTAGATGAAAACTTCTATTCCTTTAGCCGAAAGATTGCGTCCGCAAACCCTTGCCGATTTAGTGGGGCAAGAACATCTTTCCAGCCAAGACAGTGTATTACAAAAAGCCATTGCCAAAGGGAAAGTGCCTTCCATGATTTTATGGGGACCTCCTGGCGTGGGTAAAACCACATTGGCTAATATAATAGCCACCACTTTTAATAGTGCCTATTATCAATTAAGTGCCATTAGTAGCGGGGTGAAAGAATTGAGAGAAGTCATTGAAGAAGCTAAATCAAAAACGAGTGCTATTTTATTTATTGATGAAATTCATCGGTTTAACAAAGGACAACAAGATGCTTTATTAGGTGCCGTAGAAAAAGGAACTATTACTTTAATTGGCGCTACTACCGAAAATCCAAGCTTTGAAGTAAATAGCGCCTTGCTAAGCAGGTGCCAGGTATTTATTTTAAAAGCATTGGATGAAAAAGCTTTATTAAAATTGGTGAATCAAGCTATTGAAAAAGATGTTTTATTTAAAGGACAATCTATTGAATTAAAAGAAACAGAAGCGCTATTACAATTGTCAGGAGGTGATGGACGAAAACTATTAAATTTATTAGAATTATCGGTAGAAGCTTTAATTGATATTGAAAAATCTGGGAAGCCCCTAGTCATTAACAATGACTGGGTAATGGAAGTAGCTCAAACCAATATTGCACTCTATGATAAAAATGGAGAACAACATTATGATATCATTTCTGCCTTTATTAAAAGTATGCGTGGATCTGACCCCAACGCGGCAGTCTATTGGTTATCGAGAATGATTGCAGGAGGGGAAGATGTAAAATTTATAGCCCGCCGAATGCTAATTTTTTCGAGCGAAGACATTGGCAACGCCAATCCGAATGCCTTTTTATTGGCCAACGCCTGTTTTGATGCGGTAAATAAAATTGGATACCCCGAAAGCAGAATTATTTTATCACAATGTGCCATTTATTTGGCAAGCTCACCAAAAAGCAATGCAGCCATTGAATCCATTGACCATTCATTGGCATTGGTCAATCAAACAGGTAATTTGCCCGTGCCCTTGCACTTGCGCAATGCCCCTACCAAATTGATGAAAGATTTATCCTATGGGAAAGACTACCAATATTCACATAAAGGTGAAAATAATTTCATTGAACAAGAGTACTTGCCTGATGCCATCAAAAATACCACTCTGTATCAACCGCAAAAAAATTCCAGAGAGCAAGAAATAAGAAAATTTCTACAAGAAAGATGGAAAGGTAAATATGGATATTAAATTATCCCTATTTTTGTCTTATGAGCAATAACCATACCATTCAATGGGTCACCAAATCCTTTGCCAATCTTTCCAATATCGAGCTCTATGCAATGTTAAGATTAAGAAGCGAAGTATTTGTGGTAGAACAAAATTGTGTGTATCTAGACATAGACAACAATGACCTAGAAGCGCATCACACTTTAGGTTGGATAGGCAATGAATTGGTGGCGAGTACCCGACTCTTTGATAAAAATATTATGTACGATAACTATCAAAGTATAGGAAGAGTTTTAACCGCTCCAAAATACAGACGAACAGGTGCTGGAAAAGAATTAATGAACTATTCTATTAAAGAATGTGAAAGATTATTTGGCAAAGGCCACATCAAAATAGGCGCTCAATTTTATTTGAAAAAATTTTACAGTGAATTAGGTTTTGAGCAAACAGGAGAAATCTATTTGGAAGATGGAATAGAGCATATTCCTATGACAAGAGCTGCTAGTTAAATTTTTATTTCATCTCCAATGCCAAAAACTTCGCTGTATGCGTGGTTGATTTTTTAATCATTTCTTCGGGTGTACCTTCAAATTGAATTAACCCGCCTCCATTGCCCCCTTCTGGACCTAAGTCAATGATATGATCGGCTACTTTAATGACATCCATATTGTGTTCAATAACGAGTACGGTATTACCTCTATCTACCAATCTATTTAATACCCCTATCAATAATTGAATGTCCTGAAAATGTAAACCGGTAGTAGGCTCGTCTAAAATATAAAATGTTTTTCCAGTATCTTTTTTGCCTAACTCCGTTGCTAATTTAACACGTTGTGCTTCCCCACCACTTAAGGTAACTGCCGATTGTCCTAAAGTAATATACCCCAAGCCTACTTCATTCAGCACTTTTAATTTTCTATAAATAAAAGGAACGGCTTGAAAAAATTCACAAGCTTCTTCTACGGTCATATTCAATACATCACTAATCGATTTTCCTTTGTACCTAATTTCCAAAGTTTCTCTATTGTATCTTTTTCCACCGCATTTTTCACAGTGCACATATACATCTGGTAAAAAATTCATTTCAATCACACGCATGCCGCCTCCTTCACACACTTCACAACGACCACTTTTTACATTAAAAGAAAACCGACCTGCTTGATAACCTCTAATTTTTGCCTCCGGCACAGATGCGAATAAGGTTCTGATATCGGTAAAGAAACCGCAGTAGGTAGCAGGATTGCTTCTTGGGGTTCTACCAATTGGCGATTGATCAATCTCAATGACTTTGTCAATATTTTCCAACCCCGTCACTTTTGAATAAGCCATGGGTTTGGTCTTACTATGGTAACAAAACTGCGATAAAATAGGATACAGGGTTTCATTAATTAAAGTAGACTTTCCACTACCACTTACGCCCGTGACCACGGTAAAAGTACCTAATGGAAAATTACAGTTTACTTTTTGCAAGGTATTTCCTGTGGCACCTTTAATGCTTATAGTTAGTCCATTACCTTTTCTTCTTTCAGCAGGCACTTCAATTTTTTTCTTGCCTGCTAAAAATAAAGCCGTATCCGATTTTAATTTGATAATTTCTTGCGGTGTGCCTTGTGCTACAATATGACCTCCATGTATACCAGCTCTTGGCCCAATGTCTACTAAATAATCGGCAGCCATCATAATATCTTTATCGTGTTCAACGACTAAAACCGTATTGCCAATATCTCTTAATTGTTTAAGGGCAGTGATTAATCTTTGATTGTCTCTTTGATGCAAACCAATAGAAGGCTCATCCAATATATAGGTAATGCCTTGCAATTGAGAACCAATTTGAGTGGCCAAACGAATTCTTTGCGACTCACCACCACTCAATGATTTAGAAGGACGGCTTAAAGACAAATAGGACAAACCTACATTCATTAAAAAAGAAATACGGTCGTCAATTTCTTTTAAAATACCCGCAGCAATTTGAGTGTCTTTTTTATCTAATTGTGCTGGTAATTTTTTAAACCAGTTTTGCAATGCATCTAAATGCATGTCGTTTAAAGCGGCAATATTTTTTTCATTTACCTTAAACCATAAACTTTCTTTTCTTAATCTAGCTCCTTCACATAGCGGACAGGTATTTAATTCCATATAGCCTTCCACCCAAGCCTTTAAATGATCGGTGCTTTGCGAGGAAGTAAACCACCTTTTCATCATGGGCACTATACCCTCATAGCTGCCCGTATACTCGTTTGGAATATTTTCATCATTTAAGTCCATATCCAAAGTGGAGGAAATATTTTTATCTCCAAATAAAATTAAATCCAGCTGATCTTTACTTAGTTCATTGATGGCTTTGTCTAAACTTATTTTATGTTTTCTTGCAAATAGTTTGATTTGATTAAACACACTCGCCTCTCTGGCTTCCCCTAAAGGATGTATCGCCCCTTCATTAACACTTAAGGAATGATCATGAAGCAATAAACTCATATCTATGGCATACACATTGCCCAAACCTTTGCAGTTGGGACAAGCACCATAAGGAGAATTAAAAGAAAAGCTATTGGGCGAAGGCTCTTCATAGCTTAATCCAGTAGACAAACACATTAATTGTTTTGAATATTGAACCAATTTTGTTTTTCCTTCTTCCAAAACAAAAAGTAAGTCTTTCCCCATTTTCAAACACTGAGCAATACTATCCCCCAACCTTACTTTCATCGCCTCCGTCACCGGCAAACGATCTACCACAATTTCAATATCATGAATCTTATAGCGATCTACTTGATACTTGGGTTTTAATTCAATTATTTCACCATCCACCCTTGCTTTTACAAAGCCTTTTTTTCTAATTTCTTCAAACAATTCACGGTAATGCCCTTTACGACCGCGCACCACGGGTGCCAATAAGTTTATTTTTTTATCTTTAAACTGTGCAAATATGTTTTGTACAATCTCCGCCTCAGAAAACTTCACCATAGGTTTTCCTGTATTGTAACTATAGGCTTTACCAATACGAGCATATAACAATCTTAAGAAATCGTACAATTCCGTCACTGTCCCAACCGTCGATCTTGGATTTTTATTAGTAGTTTTTTGTTCTATAGCAATCACGGGAGATAAGCCTGTAATTTGGTCTACATCGGGACGTTCCATTTCCCCCATAAACTGCCTGGCATAAGCACTAAAACTTTCCATATAGCGACGCTGGCCCTCATTGTATAGGGTGTCAAAAGCCAAGGAGGACTTACCACTTCCACTAACCCCTGTAAAAACCACCAGCTGATTTTTAGGAATGACAATGTCGAAATTTTTCAAATTATGCTCTCTGGCACCAATTACGGTAATATGTTCTTTTATTTGGCTCATCTAAGGGGTTAAAGTTATAACAACCTTTTAAATAATTTGTTGACTATGCAGAATAAACATTTAGTAAATTTGCGCATTAATAAGTGAAATTTAACCATGCCTATTTTAGAAAGTAAAAAATTGCCATTTATCATTGCCCAATTGGGGTCCATAGGCCTCGCTATGTTAATTTTTATATATAGCCTACTTATAGGCAGGGAGACTCTTTTTTTAGTATGGAATGTGGATTTAGGAGTATTTGTTGATCAATTTTTAAGATTTTTTACCAATTTAGCAGAAGGATGGATATGGATACCCTACTTACTATTCGTATTTGGATTGTATAAAAAAGATCTCGTTTTTATACTACTTAACTTTTTAACTACTACCCTACTTACTCAATTGCCTAAAAATTATATTTGGCCTAATGTAAACAGACCCATTGCAAGTGGTATTGAAGTTTCTAAAATTCATACCGTTACTGGAGTAGAAGTGCACACTTACAATAGTTTCCCTTCTGGGCATACTGCTACTGCTTTTATTTTATTCTTTTTAACTGTATATTTTTTCCCTAATAAGAAAGTATTTTGGATAGGGGCGGCCTATGCCGTGGTATGTGGCTATTCTAGAATTTACCTAGGGCAACACTTTCCAATTGATGTCGCCGGAGGCATTATTGCTGCTGTTTTAAGTTTTCAATTAAGTATTTGGCTAAGAACTAAAATCAATTCAACTCCATTTTAATATTTTTTAACGGTTTCTTAATACGTTCTTTTATGTTTAATAAGTTTTCATTTACCCTTTTTAGTATTTTATTTGTACTTGTATGTTACGCACAAGACACTACTCAGCAAATTGTATTAGGCAGAAAAAATAGCGCGAATCAAATAAATAAGCCCTATGTTATTTTAATTTCTGCAGACGGCTTCAGGGCCGATTTTGCAGAATTATACGATGCCAAAAATTTAAAAGCACTTTCAAAAAAAGGGGTAAGCGCTAAGTACATGATACCTTCTTACCCATCTGTAACATTTCCAAACCATTATAGCATTGTTACTGGATTATACCCTTCCCACCATGGACTAGTAGACAATAGTTATATTGACGTTCCTACTGGCGCTTTTTACAATATGGGCAATAAAAAAATGGTCGCAGAAGGGAAATGGTATGGAGGAACGCCATTATGGGTTTTAGCTGAACAACAAAAAATGATTGCTGCTAGTTTTTATTGGGTGGCTTCTGAAGCAGCTATACAAGGTATTAAACCAACTTACTATTATATCTACAATGAAAAAACAAATATTGAAACAAGAATAAAAGCTGTAAAAGACTGGTTAAGTTTGTCCGAAGAACTTCGTCCACATTTTATTACTTTTTATTTTCCTCAAGTAGATCATGACGCACATGAATATGGACCTAATGATGCTCGTGTTGGCAGTGCAGTAAAATTTGTAGACAGTAGTATTAATGCGTTACAAGAAGCCTTAGCCTCTTTGCACTTACCCATTAACTATATTTTCGTTTCAGATCACGGTATGGCTAAAGTGGATAATATAAATACGCTACCAATTCCAAAAGCCATTGATACTGCCTATTTTACGGTGCCTTGGGGGGATGCGCAATTGCATTTATACACAAAAGATAAATCTAAAATAGAATCTACTTACAATGCCCTTAAACAAGATACAAGCATTACTGTTTATCAATTAAATGAAACGCCAAGTCATTGGCATTATGCAAGTACTGATGATTGGCATCATCGCTTAGGAGATTTAATTGTTGTGCCTCACTTTCCAAAAATCTTTAATTTATCTAAAAGTAAAACCTCTTTAGGTAAACATGGTTTTGACAATCATATGACCGAAATGCGCGCAAGTTTTATGGCATGGGGACCCGCTTTTAAGAAAGGAATTACTATTGATGGTTTTGAAAACGTAAACATTTATCCTTTAGTTGCCCAAATCTTAGGACTAACCATTGACGAAACTAAAATTGATGGAAAATTTAAAGTGCTAAAACCCATTTTAAAATAAAAAAAGTACTAATTAGTCATGTATGCACCTAACAGCGCTGCCACCTACTTTTCCCATATTCGTAGAGTCGATAACTGCAGTAGAAGGATACAATAAATAGGTATATCCCATATTAGAAGCAATGTCATCACTTGCCCAATAATAACCATAGATAGCATTTCCAAGAGAAGCACCACCACCCATATATCCTCCAGGAAGCGCTGTAAAACCAGAAGTATTGGTGGCCACATTTCCAGCAGCCCAATGAGCAGTTCCAGATTCTTTTAATTTTCCTCCGGCACTTGCTGCACCTCCTAAAAAAGTATATAATGTTCTCCATTCAGCCCTACTAGGAACATGCCAATTAATCGGACACAAACCTCTTGAGTCTGAAATGGCATACCAATTGTATAATTTTCCATAATCTGGATTACTGAGGAGAAAATTTCCCGATCCATCTGCCGCAGTTGGATATACCCATGCACCATCTGCAATACCAGGATTATTAACATAGGCTACCCATTCCGAAGTGGTGGTTGCATTTCCAATAGAAGTGCCATCTCTATAGGTCGCAATATTTAAATTTTCGGCCATCCAAGTTTGTGTTCCAATCACAATAAATTTATATTGCTTATTCACAAAAAGTCCCTGCGGAAAAATTTGTGCAGCTAATGGAAATATAATTATAGTATTTAGCAATAGTACAAAGGCTAATTTCATATCATTTTACTTTTTAGAAATTTTGAACAATGGCCCCGTAATAATTAGTGCCATCATAAATCAAGGTTACAATATCAATCTTACTTGCTGCATTCGTAAAAGTGGGTGCAGTCCCTCCTGCCCATTTTAAATTGGAAGGCCAGGCAGTTACTTCTCTATTGCCAGTTGCATCTTGAACAAATTTTATAAGGTAAGTGCCAATAGCGGGATTGGTAAAAGCTAAAGAACTAATGGTCGTACCCATTGAAACTGTAAAAATGTTGCCCAAACTTAAATTGATATTAGTTGGGGAAGCTGCAGAAATACTGGTGGGTTGTGCCAAAGAAGAATACCTAGTAGCTTTAATACTATCCACTGTTGCTAGTCCTGTAATAGTAGGATTGGTTCTATCTAATTTTAAGTTAATTCGATTAGACAAGCCAACCGTATCACGAGCAAGCCTCAATGATAGCATTGAAGCAGTATCAGAAACTTTAAGCCTTGTAGATAGCATACTAGATGTATCAGTAATTTTTAGTCGATTTAAAAGCATAGATGCAGTATCTCCAGTATTTATATAAGTTGCATTATCATAACTGATACTGGTGCCTGAAGCTTTAACCAAGCCAGTACCATTTAATTGAACCTGCCCTCCTAAACCAGACAATGTATAAGTAGGTACATTTAAAATACCCGTGGTTGAACTATAAGTAGATGCTCCACTACTATTAGTAACAGTTAAAGCGAAAGCAGCTCTTGCTCGTGCATCGGTATAAAACTTATTAGATCCTCCTTCGGCAATAGAGTCAGTAGTAAGGGAAACAAATAATTTGTATCCATTCCAATATTTAGTAGTGGTATTAGAAGCGGTTATTGATGTCTGCTTATTATTAAAAGTGTTCCAATCGGTACTATTTAAATACCCATTGGCAGAAGTGGTTGCTACTGGAATTGAAATCGAGTTGGTGGCGCGTGAAAGTGGAGTTGAAAATGTTAATGGATTTTCATAGTCTGTTCCAGCGACAGCAATGCTAGGGACGCCTGTTGTTGTTGTATTTTTTAAAATTCCTGTATTTAAACTAGCCATTTTTTGACCATTAATATTAATTACACTGGTGGTAATAGATGTCGTTCCAGATCCAATTACATCTCCGCTTAAAGTAATAGACTGATTGCCTGATAAATAAGTAGTATTATCATAACTTATTGTGGTGCCAGTTGCTTTAACTAATCCAGTTCCATTTAATTGAACCTGCCCTCCTAAACCAGATAAAGTATAAGTAGGAATATTTATAGTACTAGTTGTAGCGCTATAAGTAGCTGCTCCTGCAGAACCAACAGTAGATAAGGAAAGGGTATTTTGTTTAGTATCGAACTTGTCATAATCTAATTTGCTAAGCAAGCCAGCTATAACAGAAGTAGCAGCAGCCATAGGAATATGTAAAGTATGTGTAGCTATTGTAGATGAAAAATTGGGAGCAGTACCCGAAGTTCCAAAAGCAAATAATTGACTTTGCGTAGTTAGCGAATTCAAAGAATAAATTTGTGCATGATCGGTTACATTTGATAAACCTACTTTTGATTTGTTGATTCCTGTTGAGATTTTAATATCAGTAATACTTGCATCCGCTAAATCTGCAGTGGCAATGGTGCCATCTAAAATTTTTGAAGAACTGATTGCATTGGCAGAAATTAAAGGTAAATCAGGTGTATTGGATAAATCACCATTTAGTTTAATAAGTCCATAATTAATGGCAGTAGCTGGGCTTGCTCCACCTGCAGTAATTGTACTTGCCACTGAATCAACATAGTCTGTTACCGCTTTTACGCTCGGAAATTTTATATCATTCTGATCAGACGTTAAAAACAAATTAATGGACTTATTGCTAGAATCTACCTTTGAATTGATTCTGGTAGATAAGCTTGCCGTATCCCTTTTTTGTAAAAGAAAAGATGTGTCCTTATTAATTCGCCTAGTTAACATCAAACTGGTATCTGAAGAATTAAGTTTTAGGTGAATGCTGTTTGACAATTTAGCTGTATCAGAAGAATTTAATTTTAAATTAATTCTGTTTGATAATGTTATGGTATCATCTAAATTTAATTTAGTTGAAATACTGGTATTAATAGGCGTTATATCAAATGTCTTAGAAGCTAATTGATAGGGCGTAACATAAATGGTTGAGCTATCCTTTGAGTTTAATTTTGAATCTAGTATTGTATTTACCTTGGTCGAAATTGAATCACTAATAGAGGTCAGCTTTGTTAGACCAAGAATCCCATTTTTATAGGGAAGTAACATAGCAGTAGTATCGACAATGGATAGCTTATTACTTACATCAACCCTACTGCTGCTGTATAAAGCATATGGTACTGTTCCAAAGGGCGTGGACCCTAAATCGATCCATTCTTTCGTAAAATCCCAATCTGCAACAGGGGAATTAGGGCTAATTGAAATTTTTATATTCAAAAAAAAGGGGCCATTGGCCCAATCTATTGATGTTAAATTCTTTGCAACTCCAGCTATCCATTTACCTCCACCCAAAGTAATATTAAAAACCCCAAAGAGATCTGTATTGGTTTGATGTAGCTCTGTAAAAACTTTATTACCAGTTTCGGTATATTGAATGATACTAGATTCAACATATAATTTTTTTTCTTTCGCAGGATTCGTATACATATCTCTTGCAATGGCTTGAAAAAATATACCATTATTATTGATTTGAGCAAGTGCTGAATTTGAAAATAATATATAATTAAAGAATATGATAATTTTTATATATTTTTTCATTATATATGTTTCAATGTTGGATGATTTATATTAAACGCTTGCAAATTAAATGCAAATAATGAAAATTAATTTGGGTCCTAGGCCTCAATTAAATGACTAAGCAATTAATAATATTTTTATACAAATAAAAAAGAATATGTTTATAGAAGTTAAAATATTCATTTTAAATAAACCATGTTATACAATAAGATATTGATTCTGGAAGACGATATGATTGTGGGAATTGATTTACAAGAAATACTAAATCAAGCCGGATACAATACCATTTTGCTTCATAATTACGAAGATGCCATCAATCAATTAAAGGAGTTCAAACCCAATCTGGCTATATGTGACATCAATCTTGGACAAGGTGAATCTGGAATTGATTTTGTAAAAAAAGCAAATATCATATTACCAAAAATAGAAATAATTTATTTGACCGCATTTAGCACTCACCATATTATTGAATCAGCAGAATTAACCAAACCATTAAACTATATTATTAAGCCATGGAATGAGGATCAAATAAAAGTAACCGTTCAAAGAGCATTTAGTCATATTAAAATTAAATATGCTAAAAATGTAGTTATAGAAAAATTAAGTTTAACCGAATACAAGATTTTAGATCTAATCTCTCAACAAAAAAAGAGCAAAGATATTGCTGTAGAATTATTCGTATCTGAAAAAACAATTCGCAATCATCGGTACAATATCATCAAGAAGTTAAAATTACCCAACGAAAATAATAGTTTATTAAAATGGGCATTAACCAATTTGCATCTTCAAAAATAGATCGTGAAAATATTTAGCTGGCCATTTTTGTTATTTTTATTATTAGCAAGCCCAATATCAGCTCAATTAAAATCTTCTTATTTAATAAGTAGTATCGGGTCTAAGAATAACTTTACAAATAATATCTCTTCGGTTCAATTTAAAAGCACATCCAATTGTTTTGATGTCCAAACTGGAATTAATGCATTAAATGTAAATATTGGCTCTGAAGAATTTGTAATTAACTGCAAGGTGCCTTTAAACATCAATTCCTTAGGGCTTAAATTCTATCCTAACCCAGTATTAAACAATGCAAAGGTTAAATTTATTTCGACCCCTCCACTTAAAGAAATATTTTATTTAACTATTTATTCCACTACTGGAGAATTGATACTGACCAAAAAAGAATTCGGTTATACCATTTACCAAGGATTGCTCCTTAATCTAAGCACATTGCCCATTGGAACTTATTTTATACAAATTGAGTCACTCTATACCCTAGACTTAGTTAAATTCATAAAAAGATAGAAATAAAGCATCGGCTAAGCAAATTATTAAATATATTAGCTAATCAACAAAATTGATTGCTATGAAAATAATGATGTCGGCTTGCTTTAGTTTGTTATTGATATTTCAAACCTATGGCCAAAATACCTATTCCATACTACCCCAGCCTGCAAAATTAACTCCTGCTTCAGGTCAGTTTACATTTAAAAATAATACTTCTATAGTGTTAACAAAAGGAGCTACTTCTTTTGCTTCCGTAGCAAATATGCTTTCCGATCAAGTGAATACTTCTTTTGGAATAAAGCTTTCGGTTAAAAACGGTAACACAAAATCTAACGCTATTAATTTTATATACAATAATCAATTGGCCGAAGAAGCTTATCATTTAAAAGTAGGCGTCAATAAAATTGACATTGAAGCAAAAACTGGTAAGGGTGCTTTTTATGCCTTACAATCTTTATTTCAATTGATGCCTGCACAAGTATTCAGAACTACTCCATCCAATCAAACTGCTTCGGCTTTGGCTTGCAGTATTGAAGATGCACCCCGTTTTAACTATCGTGGATTAATGCTAGATGCTGGTAGAAATTTTTTCCCAGTAGCGTTTATTAAGCGTTATATCGATTTGATGGCCGTTTATAAATTAAATACTTTTCATTGGCATTTAACCGAAGACCAAGGATGGCGTATTGAAATAAAAAAATATCCTTTACTTACTAGCATAAGTTCTATTCGTAAAGAAAGCATGGTAGGGAAATACGATGATATGAAATTTGATAATACTCCTTATGGTGGATTTTATACGCAAGAAGATATAAAAGAAGTAGTCGCCTATGCAGATAATAAATTCATTACTATTATTCCTGAAATAGAAATGCCTGGCCATTCTCAAGCACTTTTAGCAGCTTACCCTCAATTGGGATGCAATCCTGATAAGATTTACCAAGTAGCTACCAAATGGGGCGTTTCAGAAGATGTGCTTTGCCCTAGAGAAGAGACTTTTACTTTCATGGAAAATGTACTTACCGAAGTGATAAGCTTATTCCCTGGTAAATACATTCATATTGGTGGAGATGAGTGTCCTAAAACTCAATGGAAACAAAGTCGTTTTTGCCAAGACCTCATTAAAAAATTAGGATTAAAAGATGAGCATGAATTACAAAGTTATTTTATTGGTAGAATAGACAAGTTCTTAACCAGCAAAGGAAAAAGAATGTTGGGCTGGGATGAAATACTTGAAGGTGGATTGTCCCCTAATGCTATGGTCATGTCTTGGAGAGGCACCAGCGGTGGCATTGAAGCTGCAAAATTAAATCACGATGTGGTGATGTCCCCCAATGATTATTTTTATTTAGATTATTATCAAGCCAATCCAAAAACAGAGCCTATAGCCATTGGTGGCGACTTACCATTGAGTAAATGTTATTCCTTTGAACCTGACTTACCTGAATTAAACGAAGCTCAAACAAAACATATTATAGGCATCCAAGCCAATGTTTGGACCGAGTATATTAATACTACCGCTTATGCCGAATACATGACTTTCCCAAGAGCCTTGGCTTTAGCAGAAACAGCATGGTCACCCAAAGCGGAAAAAAATTATTCAGAATTTTTGAAAAGAGTACAAAAACAAAAACCCAATATGGACGCATTAAAAATTAATTATTGTCCAGTTGAGTTTAAGTAAGTGGGAAGTAACATTAGGAAATAGGAATCAAAAATAATTCGACATATAATTCCAAATACGATTGGCTATCTCTCTCATGCCTTGGTCAGTAGGATGCCCTGCTAGGCCTTTATTGCTAGATAAGGAGGATAGGTCGGTTATTGAAATCAAGGGATACTTTTTACCTAAAGCATAATTACGTATATCAGTATTCACCGGTTCCCTTTTCCAGAAACCATCAACCACAAGTTTTACTGCCTTATTGGAAGGGTCTAAATACCTGATAAGCTCGTCATACTGTGTTATAAATTTTTGATAATTGACCCCTCCTGCCTCTACATTTTCAGCAATCTTAATGATAATAAAATCTGCATTCCTGAGTGAGTCAAGAGAACTAAGGGGAAATTGCATAAAATCTGTTTCGAAGTTAGCAATATTCTTAAATTTTATGAGGGTGTTTTTATCTTTTACTTGAATGTTTCTAATTAATATATGCACAAAATCACTGTCTATTTTACTGGCAGCCATTCCCCAATCTCCATACCAGCCAATACCGGGTGATGGACTACTTCTTACAATGCTATTACCTAAAATGACTACTGTTTTAATTTTCCCAATCTGCAAACGCTCTATTGGTTTTGGATAGATTAATTCATTCTCCTGCTTGCTACAACCTATACTTATTACAAGTAGGCAAATTAGAGATATACCGATAAAATATTTGCTCATACTTGATGCGAATTAAATTCAGATAAGTCTAGTTATCGTTTTCTTTGCTTAAAGTTATAACTTTTATCTATTTCCTTTTAACAGGATAAGCACGATTCGCTCGTAAATTCAAGCGAGCTTGCATCGTTTAACCTATACAACAAAAGCCCACTTCGTGGCCTTTATGTTATTTAACTCTTTCGCGATTGCAAGCGAGCTTGCATCGCTCATTCGTTAAATAACAAAGCCTCAACTTGCGTTGAGGCTTTGTTTTCTTTTTTGGTCGGGAAGACAGGATATGAACTACATTGATTATCAATGAGTTATAAAGGTAAAATACACTTTCATACCCAAATTAGGTATGAAACATACCCAACTTTAAATTTGTGAAAATTATCGTAAATTTTTAATAAGTGTATATTTTGTAAGATTGAATTCTATTAAATAAATTATTGTATTCTAATGAAAATTCTAAAGTTGAAAATCTTTCTTCAATAGAATTTCCAAGTTCATTAATTGAATTTTGTGTCATATAATTCATTTTGTTTATAGATTTAACCAATTTATTTTCCATATCATTAATAGAATACATTAAATTACTAATCCCATCTTTTATATCAGATAACTTTTGAGTTATTTCATTTTCCCAAGTTGAATTAAAAACACTTAATTTATCAAAACACTCATATATTTCATAAAAAGTAATTAAATCGTTATCAACTAATGAAGAAATCATACTTAAAGAATGAAATACTAATAGTTCATAGGTATAGATTTGATTTTTTAAAAGACCTACTAAAACAGATGTCTCAGAGTCATTTTTAGATTTTTTTAAAGAATCGAAAATATTCTGAATATTGGACTTTTTTGTTTTCAAATAAATTGATATTTTAACAAATTTTTGAATATACATTTTATCAATTTCAATAATTATTTTTTGAGATTTATTAAGTAGTTGATTGTATATATTTTCATCAATTAAATCAACTTTTCCATCACCATCTTTATCTAATTCTATGATAGATTTAGTTAGATTATTATTAAACTTAGTTTTGATTTGATTTTGTTTTTTCTTTTTTTCAAATTGTATTTTAGTTTTTAACTTTTCAATAATATCAACCTCATATTCCTTAAAAGGTCTAATAGTTTTAATATAATTTTTATTTTTGATTGACAATTGATATAATTTTTCTGTTGTATCAATACTCAATTTCTCATATTCTTTGAATGAAAAATTAATTATTGAGTCTATTTCAAAAACATGTGTTTCTGGACTTAATTCATAAAATAAATTACCAATTTTATAAGTATTAGAATTAATTTGTAATGGTTGACTAGTTACTTCAATAATATGTAATAAATTATTAGAAAAAAATATACCACTTTCTAAACCAAAATGAAAATTTTTAAATAACCCTTCTTTTTCTAATAAGTCAAAAATAAGGTAAGGATTACCATAATTAATTAATATTTTTTCATCAACATTATACCTACTAAATAAAGATTTTTTTGGAATTTCTTTATTTAATTCATTAATTTTTAATAATAAAGGGGTTTCCTCTAAGAAACTATTTAATATTTTATCCCATTCTTTTTTTTCAAAAAATGAATTATCTAATTTAGATTCGAAAATATATTTATAAATAGAAATATTTCCCATATAATTTTAAGTTTAAGTTTAAAAATAAATTTACATCAAATCATCAAAACTTTCATAAATGTCCTTAATCTCTTCCCTACTTATACCCAAATACCTACGTGTGATTGAAGAAGAACTATGATTCAAAATGGAGGATAATTTGATTAAATACTCATCTGAACAACCATTGGAATCCCAAATAAACCTACTTCCACTTTTACGAAGAGAATGGGTTGAAATGTTCTTATTTCTAATCTTCACATCCCTTCCACCCTCCTTTAGAAGTAAGTTGGTATGTTGTAAAGTATATTGAAACACAAACTCCTCTTTATTGGGTTGTTTTAGTTCATTGTAGGTGGTTTCTATACTCTCCCTAAGTGTCTTACCGATGGAAATCTCCCTCCTCTTATTTGTCTTCTTTTCATTTAAAATAAGAGTATCCTTCCCAACTATATCCACCCATTGGATTCTACTCAAATCAGAGTAACGAAGAAGGGTTTTAACCCCAAATTCAATAAGTAAACACATACGGAGGTTACCCAGTTTCTTAAAATAACGGATTAAACGATGAATTTCATCAGTTGTAAGGTAGTCTGATGTCTTGTAGATTGATGTTGTCATAACTTCTTGATTTTCTTGATATTGTAAAGATAATACAATATTCGGAAATATACAAATATTCTCATAATTGAATATTTTAATTTTTGGTAAAAACTAACTCGTTGATTATCAACAAGGTTGGTATTCGTTAATGTTATAAAGGAATATTACAAATAACTTATTAATAAAGAGTATAATATCAATTTAGAAATGTAGTAAATTGTAAAAAATCAATCTATGAATAATTTCAGCTTCAAAAAAATGAATGGTTTATTATTATTTCTAATGCCATTTTCTTTGATAAGTTGCGAAATGGATAGTAGTAGTAATAATAATAATGATGAACAAGATTTAAATTATGTCAATAGAATTTTATTTATTGAAAATTCTATTAATTACACTAAAACAGTCTCTTTATATGACTTTCAAGATTCCTTAAGGATTATAAGAATATCTATCAATACAAGTCAACTAGATGAAACAATCAAAACAAAATATATAAATCAAATCGATAGTCTTTCTTCAAGATTGGATAAAAAAATATCTATTTTTAGTGAAAATCAAAAAGAAATACGAAAAGAAATGGAACAACATCAACAACAACAAAGATTTAATAACGAAAAAGAACGAATTCTTGGTTGTCTACTACGTGGTGAAATTGAAGGTATGACATTTTCTGCTTCTGGAAGTAGTTACAAATTTTATTCAAATGGTACATATCGTTCGAAACCAATGTATTATTCAGGTACATGGGAATATATTGGGAATAATAAAGTAAAGTTATATGAACCATGGAAAAGTAGTTCATCAATAATTACCGTTACAAATTATTGTGAAATTTATGACTTATATTAAAAATAATGTAATTTAAAGAAAATATAATAATATGAAAATTGGAAACTTTATAAAAATAGAAACTCCCGGTAATATTTCATTTGATGATGATAAATTAAGAGTTTCAACTTCTAATAGTATAACGAGTATTTTATTTGAAGATATTTCATCTTTATCAGTAAGATATTCATCTGGAGTAAATATGAAATACCTTATTCTGGGACTTTTATCTATTTTTTTAGGACCTACTATAATTTCATCAACTTTTTCATACGAAATTATAATGGATGGTATAGGTGGTAAATTTTGGGATATAATAAAAAATTTATTCTACCTTTTTGGGGTAATTTTATTAATTATGAGTTTTGTTAATAGAACTAAATGGGATGATGTAGTAGTTGAGACAAGAGGAGGTATGTTAGTGATTTTTTCTGTTTTATCAGGTGATGGTATGAAATATTTAGAAGAAATTGAATCTAAAAAAAGGATGAGAAATTAAAATATTATAATTGATTATTTGTTGGTAAAAGGGAGTGATTTAGAATCACTCCCTTTTTTTGAGATATATGGGACCAGTCAGGTCCATATTTAGTGTAGTATTTTAAAAATAGTTGGTAAAAAGTGTTCGTTTGGGTTTTTTATTTGATATATATAATCAGAAGTGGTGGTAGAATACTTCTGAAATCAACTACTATACTTTCAGTAAACTCTGATTGGAACAGGCAGAGTTAAATCCCATCGGTTAATCTCAATCTTTGTAAGTTTCTTTTGTAGTTAATACCCCCAAATTGAATTCTTAATCGGTTGGTCAGTATCTGAAAAAGGATACAATAATTTAAAATAAACTTACTGATGGGGGTGATAATACTTACTGAAATGATTAATTAAACGATACTTATAAAAAACAACACATATGATAACATTTGAACCACTATTAGGAATTGAAGAATTAAGTAAAGAATTAGGAGTTAACAAATACACCCTTTATAAGAAGATTAGAGAGGATAAGTTTCCAAAGGGTATAAAAGTAAACGGGAGAAGGTTATTCAAACCACAGACCATTAAAGATTACTATAACGGATTAGGTATTGAAGTAGTTATAACTCAAATGACTGAACCGAGTTTCATGTAACTCAAAAAAGGTGTGGTATTGGGTGTGTTTTGATATTAAAAAAAAACCCCTACAAAATTCATTGATTTTCAATGACTTGTAAGGGTCTTTTTTGTGTTGGTCGGGAAGACAGGATTCGAACCTGCGACCACCTGGTCCCAAACCAGGTACGCTA
>CANHLZ010000020.1 GCA_947461595.1 Bacteroidota bacterium
CAAATACTTTTATAACCGATTCGTAATAATCTGCATCCATGGTAAAAGAAGTACGCTCCCAATCTAAACTGCAACCCATTTTTCTTAACTGTTGCAAAATAATGCCACCGTATTTTTCTTTCCACTCCCAGGCGTAACCTAAAAATTCATCTCTTGTTAAAGAAGATTTAGCAATACCTCTTTCTCTTAACATCGCCACCACTTTTGCTTCGGTAGCAATAGAAGCATGGTCGGTACCTGGAACCCAACAAGGGTTAAATCCTTGCATACGTGCTCGACGCACCAATATATCTTGAATGGTATTATTCAAACAATGCCCCATGTGTAACACGCCCGTTACGTTGGGAGGAGGTATGACAACGGTATACGCCTTTTTATCATTGGGCGTACTGTGAAAATAACCACTGTTCACCCAATGCTTATACCATTTCAATTCTACTTCACCCGGTAGGTAATTTTTACTCAATTCCATGCTTTTCTACTTTTCCTATAATGAGCCACAAAAATAAGGAAAAGCGACAAGCAATAAGTTGTTAAAAAATACGACCTTAGCCACTCTATGGAATTTGCTGTTGTAGATATTGAAACCACAGGCAGTACACCCCAATCTGCGGGTATTACTGAAATTGCTATTGTCATTCACAATGGGATAGAAGTCACGGGTAAATTTGTGTCTTTAATTAACCCCAGGCATAAAATTCCGCCCTTTATTGTGAATATGACGGGAATTAGTGATGCCATGGTGGCAGGGGCGCCTTTGTTTGAGGACGTAGCCCCGCAGATTTATAATTTATTAAATGGCCGCGTGTTTGTAGCGCACAATGTAAGTTTTGATTACTCCTTTGTTCATTATTTATTGGGTAGGTCGGGATTTCAATGGTCGGCCCCTAAATTATGTACCATTAAATTAAGTAGACGGGTATTTCCTGGATTAGAGAAATATGGGTTGGGCTCATTGACCAGAGATTTAGGAATAAAGATCGAAGGAAGGCACCGTGCCTGGGGTGATGCAGCTGCAACGGCTCAAGTGTTAACCATGGCTATAGAGAAAGAGGGAATGACTCCGATACATAGTTTACTAGCGAAGAAAGAGCCTAGAAAAAAGAAAGTGATTCCTGCTAAAGAATTTCCAAACGATAGATCAGACGCTGAAGATTAATTCTTGTAAGATTAATACTCCGCAGTCACACCTGTATAATTGTGCGGCGTAATAACTTTTAATTCTTTTTTAACTGTTGCTGAAACTTTTAAGCCGTCGATGAATTTGTGCATCAACTTTTTATCAATCTTATTATTGCCTCTTGTTAAATCTTTTAATGCTTCGTAAGGGTTTGGATATTTTTCACGACGTAAAATAGTTTGAATGGCTTCGGCCACTACCGCCCAATTGTTTTCCAAATCGGCCTGCATTTTTTCTTCATTCAATATTAACTTACCCAATCCTTTTTCTAAAGAATTTAAAGCAATAGTAATATGTCCTAATGGAACACCAATATTTCTTAAAACAGTTGAATCGGTTAAGTCTCTTTGTAAACGGCTAATAGGAAGCTTTGCTGCTAAATGTTCTAAAATGGCATTGGCCATTCCTAAATTACCTTCTGCATTTTCAAAATCAATCGGATTTACTTTATGCGGCATGGCGCTAGATCCTACTTCGCCTTTTTTGGTTTGTTGTTTGAAATAATCCATAGAGATATAGGTCCAGATATCGCGGCTTAAATCTATTAAGATATTATTTAAACGTTTTAAGGTATCACAATGCGCAGCAAAATGATCATAGTGCTCGATTTGAGTAGTAAACTGCATTCTTTGCAATCCCAATACATCATCCACAAATTCATTGCCTAAGCTTACCCAATTCTTTTTAGGAAAAGCAATATGGTGAGCGTTAAAATTACCCGTAGCGCCTCCAAACTTGGCCGCATAAGGAATTGCGGTAAATAATTCTACTTGATGGTGTAATCTTTCCACAAATACCATGATCTCTTTTCCTAAAGTAGTTGGAGATGCCGCCTGACCATGGGTGCGCGCCAATAAAGAAATTTTCTTCCATTTTTTAGCTAGCTGAAATAAATTATTTTGCAAATTTATATAAGCAGGTAATATATTATTTTCCATGGCTTCTTTCCAACTTAATGGGATGGCCGTATTATTTATGTCCTGAGAAGTTAAACCAAAGTGAATCCATTCTTTTAATTCACTCGCTTTATTTTTATCTAATACTTCTTTCAAAAAATACTCCACCGCTTTTACATCGTGATTGGTGGTCGCTTCAATATGTTTTATTTTTTCGGCATCTGCTTCGCTAAAATTTTCAATTACAGCAAGTAAAGCTTTTCTAAGGGCAGGAGTCACTTTAAAAAATTTCTTATCAGCCAGAAATAAGAAATAATGCACTTCCACTAAAACACGGTATTTGATTAAGCCAAATTCGGAAAAATAAGCGCTCAAAGAAGCGGTTTGATTTTGATAACGTCCGTCAACGGGGGAAATAGCTGTAAGTTTAGACATTGGCTGATAATTTAAACAAGTAGTTAGTTTCTTAGAAAAAAGGTTTTTCTTTGTGCAAAGTTAATTCAATTGGACAAAAGATGGCGCATAGGCGCGGTAAGTTATTTAAACACCCGCCCTTTATTACTAGGAATGGAGCAGTACCCCTTTAAAAATAGTATTGATTTAATCAAGTCTTACCCTGCAAAAATTGCCCAAGATTTATTGGATGATACCATTGATATTGGCCTTGTGCCCGTGGCGATTATGCCCTTATTAACCAATCCGCAAATCATTTCTAAATATGTGATTGGATCTGAAGGAGAAGTGGCTTCAGTGGCTTTGTTTAGCCAAGTGCCCATGGAGCAAATTGAGCGTGTTTATTTAGATGATCAAAGTAGGACTTCTGTGGCGCTGGCCAAGGTTTTATTAGCACAATTTTGGAAGAAGGAAGTGGAATTTATTGCTGCTACAGAAGGATATATGGATCATATTTCGGGGACTACTGCAGGGGTGATTATTGGAGACAGGGCTTTGGCAAGCTTAAGCCGATTTGAGTATATTTATGACCTAGGTCTAGCTTGGAAGCAGCATACTGGTTTGCCCTTTGTTTTTGCAGCTTGGGTAGCCAATAAGCCTATACCTGCCGAGTTCATGGAAGCTTTTGATACTGCCAATGGTTATGGTTTGGTGCATTTGGAGGAAGTAATTGCTGCGATACCCGCTAATGAGCAATTGTATGATTTACATAAGTACTATACTCAAAATATTAGTTACGAGTTAACGCCAGAGAAGAGAGCAGGGTTGGAGCAATTTTTAGAAGCGTTGAAATAGTTTTATTTCCTTTTAAAGATTCCAGCAATTTTATTCATAATAAGATCATTGAAGAAATTTAAAATTTCTGGTGCAGGATTAATCCAGTAGGCTAATGCATAAAAAGAAATCCCAAAGGTAAAAGATTGAATAAGGATATTCAATACAATGTTATTGGCATTAGGCAGGAGATGAATTAACAGCATTAATGAAATACTAGAAATGAGAAAAATTCCATGTCTCCAGGTATATGGTTGTAATTTAAATTTCTTATTTAAAAATCCAAATCTAATACTGTTGTAAATACTAAGCGCTACTAAATTAGAAAAAGCGAGTCCTTCTAGGCCGTAATTATTAATTAAATAATAATTTAAAGGAAGCGATAAGATGATGTAAAAAAGGTTGGTATAAAAATCAAATTTCCAATAATTAGATGTGGCAATAATTTGACTATTGACTCCAGTACCTAAGTCAATTAATTTGGCTAAGCCTAAAATGAAAATAAGTTTCGTTAATGCATCATATCCTCCGTCTTGTTTATTGCTGATCCAATTTAAAAATTCCACTAAGTTGGCAATATTTAACCAAATGAGCCCAAATAACAATAACCCAATAGCCAATAAATTAGAAACACTTTTATGGTAAATATGTTTGATATTGGCCATGTCTTTATTTTTCCAAGACTCTGCTAAAACGGGAATAGCAATGGCGTTTAAACTACGTTGCGGTATTTCTAGAATCACAGAAACATAAGTAGCAATAGCGAAAATACCTGTATCACTTAATCCGCGAAGTCCAAAAATTAAGAAAGTATCATTTGTTTTGGCTAGTAAATTAAAAAATTGTCCTGCAAATACAAATAAAGCAAAATTTATCATCCTTCCTTTTAATCTACTAGTAACACTACTTATTTTAAAATTCTTTATAGTCCATTCTTTAGTTTTTACTAATGTTATAAGTAAAATACTCAGGGGGATTAAATAGATGCCACTAAAAAGAGTAATAAAAGTAGATAGGCTAATAAATTTAAAACCGAAAGCTAATATTAGTACAGTAGTTAAAATTCGAACCAAGGTTTCCTTTAAATAATTGGAAATAACTCCTTTCCTAAGTCCCCAAGCAAAGCTTTCTAGCCATAAAAAAAGCAAAAGAAAAAAAGTATAGGGGTAAACGTAGTTAAAATAAGCAGCCAAGTTGGGCGATTTGCCTAATTTTCTAATAATAAAATCTTTTTCTTGCCAACCAATAATCAAAATAAATCCAAAGCCAATTAAATTAATTAGTAAGGTAATAAATGGAAGTTCGTTTTTTTTAGAACCTAAGTATTGGTTGTAAAAGGGATAAAATTTATATACCACAGGAAGTGTCCCTAAAGTACAAAATACAGATAAAGTAGCACCAATATCAATCATGGCTCTTACTAAGCCTTGGTCCGACTTGGAGAAGAATAGGGGGAATAGTACTAATAAATTAAAGGCGCCAATTATAAAGCCAATCATTATAAATAATGAGGATTTTAAGCCTTGTTTTTGAATGATTCCCATAGAACAAATGTATTGAAATATGTCTTTGTTTAAAGAACTTTATAGAAATAGGGTTTATTGCGTATAATTAATAAAGAATACCACCAAACTATACCAACATTTTTTGCCAAGCCCATTGCTTTTTCTAGATCATTTAGTGGGCTTCTTACTTTTAATATATTTTCAAAAAAACCAAGTATTAAATAAACTGGAACTGCTAATGTGTAATTTAACAATTGAAATAGAAACCAGAATATGCCATATTGCTTTCTAATTCTTAAGTGATTACTTAATACTAGTTGAAGGCCTTTTTTATCATATATATTCAAGTAAGTACTATCGTTTGACCTAGTGGCTTTAGTAATTGTTTCACCAATGAGATGAATTATATGCAAATTGCCATAAAGCATCAGTGGTCCCTGTTTAGATAATCTACTGCACCATTCAATCTCTTCAGCATATAAAAAAAAGTCTTCATCCATAAAACCAGCTTTTTTGATCATTTCTTTTTTCACCATTAAAAATGCACCACTAATCCATTCGACTTTTTCGAATTCAGAAGCAATTTCAATGCTAGGTTTTTTGACAGATAAAAAGCTGGATATCAATTTTAGAAATGCACCTAGGTAAGGAAGAGGCAATAGATGATTAAGGCCGCCTATCATAAAATTACTACCAGATATTTGGTTTGATAAATCCTTGTTTAATAATTGAACGCCACATGCAACATTTTGGGAATTCGCAAGTTGATTTACGCAGTTTTCTATAGCATTATTTAGCACTAATGTATCTGGGTTTAATAATAATACAATTTCCCCCTTTGCAATCCTAATGCCTGCATTATTTGCTCTTGCAAAGCCAGCATTGTATCCCATTTCAATCCATACTATTTTAGGAAATTTTAAAGTTATAATTTCTTTACTATTGTCATTGGATTGATTGTCTACAATAATCCATTCAAATTCATGAAAAGAATCAAAAGCCTGCGCACTTGTTAGACAATCGTCAATTAGTTCAGCTGATTTATAATTTACTATAATTATGGAAAGTTTCAATATTTAGATATTTGATTTAAATAAGTTATAAATATAAGATAAGCTCATTAATATTTTAGATATTGGTCCATTACTTAAAACCTTTTGACTAAATTTTGATTGAAATTCTGCCATATTTAAGATAACTTTTGGCCAATCAGTTTGCCCAAATGATTCGAGTTTGTTTTTTGAATTGGTATTAGTGTTTCTAAGAATTCTCCAAAAAGCATCGTAAACTATTATACTTTTTAATGGGCTAGTTCCATATTTGGATAATAGAATAAATATTTCCGGTATCTCTTGGGATGGGACATTTAAATATAAATTAGTTACTTGGCTTTCACTAACACCAACATTTATTAGGGGGTGGTTAATGTAGGTAAACTCTCTCAATAGATGTATTATTTGAATGTAATATTCTTGATCAACTCGCCAGTTTAATCTTGCATCATATTTTACTAAAACTGATTTATGGAATAAACTAACACTTGGTGGACCTATTACATTATTAGCTAGTAATAAATAGGGGTTGGCTAAAATATTTTTTTTGAAACCGATACCTGGTTTCATTAATTGGTATACTTTATTTTTTTCAAAAAAATTAGAATAAGCAGAGAAAATAAATTTTTTGCCATTTTTCGTAGCATCTACAAATAATTGTAAACTATTTTCAGTAGCAAGCCAGTCGTCATCGTGAAGTATTTTTATCCACTCACCTGTTGCTTTTGAAATAGAAAAATTCATATTCGCAGGTGTTCTCAATGATGGGTTGTTATGAAAATAAATAATGTTTATTTTTTCTTTAAAATCGGCTATTAATTTAACGACTGAGTCATCATTGCTATCGTCCGAAATAATAACCTCAAAATCATGAAAATTTTGCAAAACTATTGAGTCAAGCAATCGTTTTAAATAATTTGTTCTTTTATAGGCTGGGATACAAATTGATATAAATGGATTCTCCATGATCTTGTAGTAGTTTAGAATGAAATTACAATTTTTTTGAAGAAGTTAAAAGATTGTTTACTTTCTTAAAAATCTCTTAATAGGTTATAATAAACCTACATAAATTGCTAATAAATATTATATTTGCTAATCAATTTAAAGATATTTTCAATTTATCATGATGCATACTGAAGAAATACTGAAATGTCCTATAACTGACGATACTGAGTTTTACACCTATTTTGATTTAGGTAATTTCCCTTTAGTTAATAATTTGGCTGAAAGTGAAGAAGATTCATTAAAATGTCAGAGATTCCCATTAAAGGTTAATTTATTTACTAAATCGAATCTTTCTGCATTAAGTCATTCAGTGGATAGTGAACTTTTGTTTGCTAATTACCTTTTTAAATCGGAAATTAATATACCCTACATTTCACATTGTGCTAGAATGTTCGATTATATTTCTGGATTAGTTAAGTTAAATGAAAACGACTTAATTGTTGACATTGGAGGGAATGACGGTACTCTTTTATCTGCTTTTCGTTCAGCATCTAATATTAACTTAGATTTTTTAAATATAGACCCTTCAAAAAATTTAGTTAAATTATCTGAAGCAAAAGGTATTCCAGTCTTAAATGAATTTTTCTCTTTAAGTACCTCTAAATTAATTGCTAAGAAGGCAAAGGTGATCACTTCGACAAATGTTTTCCAACATTTACGTGACATTAACTCCTTTGTACAAGGGGTAAATCAATTATTAGATCAAAAAGGACTATGGGTTTTAGAATTTCCTTATTGGATACATGACTTAGAAACAAATCAATTTGATCAAATTTATCATGAACATGTATATTTCTATTCAATTGTTCCTTTAAAATTAATGATGGAAAAACATGGTTTAAAAATAATTAGAGTTGAAAAACAGGTTATTCACGGCGGCACTTTGAGATTAGTAATGGCAAAGCAAGATTCTTTTTATGAACCAGACTTATCCATTAGTGAATTTGTAAACTATGAAAAAAGATTTGATTTAGATTATTATAAAAAATGGGGCTTACAGGTTAGTGAACATTTAGATAAATGCAAGAAGATAATTATTGATTTAAAGTCTGACCATAAACGAATAGTTGCTTTTGGAGCAGCTGCAAAAGGGTGCATTTTTTTAAACGCAATTAACGTTACAAATCAAGAAATTGATTTCATTATTGACGATACAGATATAAAGCAAGGTAAATACATGCCAGGCACTGGTTTGAAAATTGTAGGAAGAGAAGATGTCGATTTTGAAAATATAGATTATATATTAATTCTCGCTCATAATTTCTCTGATTATATTATAGATTCATTTAAGCAAACCTATAAGGGAAAATTTATTTTATTTTTACCTGAAATAAAGATTGTATAAATTAATTTATTTAGTCTCTTATATTATCTAAGGAGGCCCTTCATAGCATCAATCCTAAATTGAATTACTGGCCAAAACTTTGCAGGTTTACCTTGCAATGTATATTTAGTGCCTAATCCTATTGAAACGACTAGCTTTAAAACATATTCTACGAATTTTAAAATGTAGGCTCCTTTAGAAATACTCAATGTTCTTGTTTTTTCCCCTCGGCCTATGCCACTTGCTACGCGGTACATGTATTCGGCGGTCAATTTTTTGACTTCCACCACATGGTGAACACAAATAGAAGGGTCGTAATAAATAGTATGTCCAAGCGCTATAATCTTATAAAATAGTTCTTTTCCTTCCCCTCCAATTCTTAAGTTTCCTACTACGCCTGGTAAATTAATATTAAACCCACCTATTTGCTCGTATATATCCTTTTTTACAATCATATTAGACTCTAGGGGGTATTTACCCTTTTCAAAGGCGCAGGCGCTAGGGGCGTAGTCGAAATTCCCAACCAGGGAAGAAACATAATAGCTCATCCATTTTGGTTCGGCGGGTATATACTTAGGTATGATGCGTCCACCAAAACCTACTGCTTCGGGTTTGGACCCAATATGCCTAATTATATTTTTAACATAGTCGGGAGTAGCAACGGCATCGTCATCCATAAAACAAAGCCATGCTCCTTTTGCAATGGCGGCTCCCGTATTGCGGGCAAAGGAGGCCCCTTGTTTTGATTCGGTTAAATAAGTAAATGAACCTTCGGAATGTTTTGATTTCCATTGTGTAAATACCTCGGCCGTATTATCGGTTGAATTATTATCAACAATAATGGCTTCAAAAGCATTTAAGCCAGCTGTTTGATGATACAAACTATCCAATGCATCACTTATATAGCTTGCTCGATTGTAACTACAAATAATGATTGATAAATTCATGGGTTATTTGCTAGTGCTTTTCCATTTTTTTAAACTTGTAAATCCTAATCCAATTAATAATCCCCACAACAGTATAGAAGCGATCGTTGCAGCTTTTTGTGCAGCATTAATTGATTCAGGTTTAAACTCGAATCGTATTGTATGATTTCCTGCAGGCACCACCAAGGCTCTTAATACATAGTTTGTTTTTACAATAGGGGATTCTTGATTATCGATATAGGCTTTCCAACCTAATTTGTAATAAATTTCACTAAATACAGCCAATTGCTTTTTTGTAGAGCTACTTGTATAAGTTACTTCGTCGTTGTTATTATTTACTAATGCAATTCGTGCACTTTCATCAAATTCTATATTATTTAAAGCTTCTATTTTATCTTTTTGTTCGATGATGGCAGTGTCTTTGGGATTAAAATTATCTAAACGATGCATGACTTCGGCTGGGCCTTTTTCATATTGTATGCCTTTTACAAACCATACATTGCCCAATGCGCCTTTATTGGGAATGGTATCATTAGCGATGTTGCCAGATAATACATACTTGGTATTTAGCATATTCATGGTAGGCGCGCAATTTGGAAATTTATACCATTGATTTTCAATTAAATCTTGGTAGATGCTTAGTTTGGCCGGATGATAACCACCTACTGTGTTATGATGATAAGCGACCAATGCGCCCCCATTAAAAGCATTACCAATATTGCCTGATCTTAGATCTAAAACACGGTAATGGCTAGTATCTATTTTTAAGGCAATATCAAGAGGACTTAATGCAAAGACATTTTCGTTTTCGGTAGTTTCAATATAATTTTCCGCCTTCAAATATTTTACATTTACTTGAAATAAGTCTATCATGGATAAAACACCAATTCCAACTAATAAAACTGTTTGATTAAATACCTTTTTAAAGTATAAAAAAAGTAATACAGTAATCAAAAACAAGAAAAGTATAAACTTTAATACATCGCCTTCCATCATGGCTTTTCTATCAGCAGCAATGCCAGCTACTAAACTTTTCGCAGGGGTTTCAAATGCGGCTTTTTGATTGGCATCGGGTAATTTCGAAATCTGAGTTATTAAGCTTATCTCATTTTCGCTTTTAAAATCGCTTGTGAAATAAATAGCCAACACAGCAAAAAGCACAATCCCAATCAAAATAAAACCAGCCTTGTATTTATTTAAAATATTTTTAAAATTGGTTTCAGCAGCTATTGCTTCCATACCATATAGTGCCATTACTCCTAGTAATAATGTAGGAATAATCATAATCATACTTGGTGCTCTAAACTTATTATATAATGGTAAGTGATTTAACATAAATACATTAAAGCCTTCTAAAAAACTACCAGCACTTAATAGTAAAGAAAAAACAATGGTCGCTGCAATCCACCATTTATGTTTATTATTTTTAGATGAAAATCCAAGAAAGGCAAATAAACAAATAATAGCACCTACATATGGAGGACCCGCTGTAAATCCAATACCACCCCAATAAAAGGATAAGTAGGATTGCAATTGCTGCGCCACTTGCGGCTGCATTTGTTGAAGCGACTCAATGGCCTTGGAGCTAGCTGGATCAATGGTATTTGGATCGCTTGAGCCACCATAAATATTAGGGAACATTAAAACCAATGGTTCCGATTTAAACATACTATAGCTTAAAGCATAATCTTTATTTAAGCCAGTAGCGGTGGTTTTACTGTCTTTGGTAATAATGGCACTTCCGCCTCGGATAGATTCTTTCCCATATTCATAAGTGCTTACTAAAAGAGGGCTGTTTACAGCTATCCCTAGAAAACCTACAATGATGGAAATAGAGAAGGTTTTTAAAATATGAGAGAAGTCTTTAGCTTGTATCCATTTAATGATAAAGAAAATAGACATGAAAGTAACGATGATAATGCCATAATAGGTTACCTGTAAATGGTTAGCTCCTACAAAAAGTGCAGTGGAAATTCCTGTAAGCACGCCTCCCCATAAATATTTTTTTTGAAAAGTTAACAGAAGGGCGCCGATAAAAAATGGTAGATAAGCAATGGCATGCATTTTAGTAATATGTCCCACCATGATCAAAATGGGGTTGTAGGTGGCATAACTATAACCTAATGCACCAATAATACTTATGATCGTATTGAAGCCTAATACTTGCGCTAAAAAGTAAAAACACAAGCTTGCTAAGAAAAACAAACTGATGGGCTCGGGAAATTTTAAAATAAGTATTTGATCTATTAAACCTACTGAATAGGCAAAACCAGGAACGCCAGTAGTTTGATAAGTGGGCATACCGCCAAACATACTATTTGACCACATTGGGGTGTGCCCATTTTTTTCTGCATAACTAAGTGCGTCATGTGCCATACCTCTAAATTGGGTAAGATCTTGTTGTTGTAAAACCTTTCCTTCCAAGGCAGGTTTACAATAAACAATGGCTACAATAGCAAAAATGGCTATGGCGATAATATGGGGTAGGGTCGACTTAAAAATAGACTTCAACATATACATTTATTTATAGTGACAAACCTACAACTAAAAAGGCTTTTTAAGTAATTTTAGTATCTTGTAAATAATTAAAAAATATGTCAAAATCTACTTCCAATATCAGTTTGTCTTTTATAGCTAAAGTGGCCATTATTTGCAATGTTTTTTACCTTTTAAGCTTATTGGTGATGACGGTTCAGTGGTTCAAAATACCTGCTGTGGTTTCGAATTTTATCGCAGTTTTAGGATTAGAAATGGCTCCAGGTGTTAATATTGCCTTTGTTATGGCATGGATTTGGGTCAAGTTAGCCAAAAAAGATAATTATGTTGAAAATTGGAAAACAATTTTAATAGTTCTAATGTTAAGCATTCAAGTGGGCACTTTATTTATATAGCACTTAAATTACAAAGCATGATTCAGCAAAAAACAGGCATTTTACATACTATGTTTAAAGACAAACCAACCAAATTATTTGTTGGTATTACTGCTTTTTTTGTAGCCAATGCCTTGATTGCAGAATGTATTGGTGGAAAGATATTTTCTTTAGAAAAGGTATTAGGGATAGCGCCTGCTAATTTTACTTTATTTGGCGAAAAAAATATTTCTTTTAACTTAACATGCGGTGTTTTATTATGGCCTTTAGAATTTGTTATTACAGATATTGTCAATGAATATTTTGGCCCCAAAGCGGTTCGAAGAATTAGTATTACCGCAGTGGCATTAATTAGTTATGCATTTATTATGTTTTATTTAGCTATGAACATTGCTCCCGCCGATTTTTGGGTGGGTTCGAAATCTGCTACGGGTATCAATAATATGCAAACTGCATTTGAAGCCATTTTTGGACAAGGTATGTGGATTATTTTAGGAAGTTTGTATGCCTTTTTAGTGAGTCAATTTATTGACGTCTATGTTTTTCATAAAATCAAGAAAGTAACAGGCGAAAAAATGGGTTGGTTAAGAGCCACTGGTTCAACCCTGGTTTCTCAATTGGTAGATAGTTTTGTGGTATTGCTGATTGCATTTAAAATTGGCAATGGTTGGAGCTGGTCTACCGTACTTGCTGTTTGTGCAGTCAATTACATGTACAAGTTTATTATGGCTATTATCTTAACCCCACTTATAGGGTTTATCCAAAGAAGAATTGAAAAATACGTAGGGCATGAAGTGGCTAAAAAAATGAAATTGGAAGCCATGGGCTTGGAGAATGAAATATAAGTTTGTTATATTTGAAGATATTTCATCTTTTCATTAATAAAATTATAAATGGTACTCTCAATTATTATACCTGTATACAATGAATCAAGAACCATTATTCAGTTGTTGAATAGGGTAAAGAGGGTGGAATTAATACAAAAGGTAGAGAAGCAATTTGTAATAGTAAATGATTGTAGCTCGGATAATACAGAAGAACTTATTCAACAATTCTCTAAAGATAATTCTGCTATTAATATTATTTACAAAAAACAAGAAGTCAATAAGGGGAAAGGTGCAGCATTGCATACAGGAATAGAATTAGCTACAGGAGATTACATCATTATACAGGATGCTGATTTGGAATATGATCCTGAGGAATACAATGAGCTTTTACTTCCAGTTTTAAATGGCCATGCAGATGTAGTTTATGGATCTAGATTTATGGGAGGTAAGCCGCATCGAATTTTATTTTTCTGGCATTCACTTGGCAATAATTTTCTCACTTTTCTTTCCAATATGTTTAATAATTTAAACTTGACAGACATGGAAACCTGTTACAAGTTGTTTAATGCTAAGTTGATCAAAGGAATAAAATTGAATGAAAGAAGATTTGGATTTGAACCTGAAGTAACTGCTAAGATTAGCAAAGTGCCAAATATAAGAATTTACGAAGTGGGCATTTCGTATTATGGTAGAACCTATGCTGAGGGAAAGAAAATAAACTGGAAAGACGGACTTCGTGCAATTTATTGTATAGTAAAGTATGGCCTTTAATTAAGTCTACAACATGTTAGAAATAATCATTCAATTAATTTTAGTTTCTTTTATTGGGCTAGGATTTGGATTGTATTTCTCCTCCATTTTTAAAATCAACTTCCATAATCCAATACGTTATTTTTATTTTGGTTTATTCTGGATTGCTATCATCGAAAGAATTATCAGCTTTTATCATCCCATAAACGCAATTATATTTTTCTTATTTCTTTTAATTGCGATACTATTTTTATTTATTAATAGTGTAAAAGTAGGGGAGATTTCAAATCAAATCATAAAGGTAAGTAAGGAAAATAAAGTACTTATTATTTTCATATCCATTTTTGTTGTGTATTTTTCCTCTTTAAGTTCGGTTTCTTATGACGAAGGGTTGTATCATGCTGGTTTTATTTCATGGGTTAATAAGTATCCAATTGTAAAAGGACTTGCCAATTTGGAAATAAGATTTGGTTTAAATAGCAATTGGCATTTTTTACAAGCTTTGTTTAATGGTTATCAAATTTGGCCGGTTGTTTCCAATTCTTTAAATTCATTTTTAATTCTATCTTTTGTCTTTTATTTTCTATTTGAGTTTAGAGAAAGCGTAAATAAATTATTTTTAATTTTCTTATTTCTACCCAATTTGCTGGTGTATCATTTAATAGATCCTTCTACCGATTTGGTAATTATATTTTTCACCATTGCTTTAGTTTCCGACTTATTATTGAATAACAAAAAAGGAGGGCAGGATTTGTTTTGGCTTTTTGCATTCCCATTCCTGCTTACCGTGAAAGCGAATTTTATAATGCTTTTGCCATTATTTATTATTTACTTGTATCAGTTAAAATTTTTCAATAAAGACTTTGTTATTAAGCATTTCGTTAAACTGTTTATTTTTTTATTCTCCTTAATTGGAACTTGGGTTTTGTCTAATATTTTATTAAGTGGGTTTATTTATTTTCCCTATGTAGAGTTAAGTAATTTAAATTTTATTTGGAAAATTTCAAGTCTAGAAAAAATAGATTTTCAAACTGGGGTCAATTATTCAATGATTAATCGATATACTGGATTGATTCCTACTCAAATTGCTCAATTGAGCAAGGCGGATTCCTTGCATTTATGGTGGTCGAGTGTAAAGATTTTAGATAGATTATTGTTTTTACTATCTATAGGTTCTCTTGGGCTATTCACACTATTGAACAGGAAGACGAAGTATAAAGTGATAATTTCGATATTTTTATTCTTTGCTTTTCTTGCTAATTTTCTTTTATCTTTTGACTTTAGGTTTTATGGCGGAGCGGTGATTTCCATTTTATTTTGCTTTTCATTTTATCCTATTGTAGAAAAATTTAAATCAAAGTTTACTTACATCTTATTTTTGATTTTATTATTTGAATTTTCAACCACCTATTTTTTATATGAAAAAATGTACCATAAATCATATGTCAATAAGCCATTAAGTAGTATTCATTTAGTCCATAAGGCTGGATATGTGTATTCTGAAATGAAACCCATTAATGTAAATGGTATTGACTTAACGATACCCGTAGGCAATGAATTTTCTTGGGATAGCATTCCAAGTATCAACCATGAAAGTGATCATCTATTTAGAATTGGCGATAAAAATGCAGACGGATTTTACAAGAAATAGTAAACCTAAAAGTGCTGCTTCAATAGTTGAATGGCTACTTTGTCAATAGGTAAGGACATGGTATCTTCCGTTAAATTCTCCCAATCTACCCACCTAAAAGATTCTGCAGTAGCTGTTTTATCTGCTACTTGAGCTGGGGTAAAATCAAAAAGGTTTTCACTGGTTTTAATATTTTCAAATTCATTGCTATGAACAAAGTAGTAAATGGAGATGATTTGGTCTTTGTTATTAAATGCAGATATCTGAAAAAAGTCGGTAGTGTATAAATGTTCTCCCACTGTTACTGTTAATCCAGTTTCTTCGACAAATTCTCTAGCTAAGCCATCACGTGTGCCTTCGCCAATTTCTAAACCACCTCCTGGAAGCTTAGTAAAGTATTCGCCTCTTATAAATTCATCACTTACCAATAATCTATTTTGTGGGTCTAATAAAATACCATACACTCGAACATTGAATAATGCCATATCAATTAATTTAAGCCATCTGAGTTAAACCATCAAATACAAAAGTGCCAGGGCCCATCAACCAAATATCATCAAAAGCATTATCCCCTTTATTGTTAAAGCTTACGGCTAGTTTACCTCCTAGGGTTTCAATTTGTATGGTTTGTGCACCTAATTTATCTATTCCTGCAATCAAAGCAGAGGCGGTAACCCCAGTCCCACAACTAAAAGTTTCATTTTCTACACCACGTTCGTAAGTACGAACAAATAATTGATTTTCTTCTTGAGCAACAAAATTTACATTGATGCCAGCTTTTTTAAAACGTTCATTGTATCTAATCATTTGCCCTAGTGCTACCACATCTACACCATTTACATTGTCAACCATTTCTACATAATGAGGAGAGCCAGTATCTAACACATAAAAAGTAATATCCCCTTCAATATTCTTTTCAACGGCATTTACATCAGTCATTTTTAAATGTACCCAGCCGTTGTCATCTATTTTAGATTCATGTGGGCCATCTACTGCTATAAAATGATAAACATCTTTTTTAATTCCTTTATCAAATGCATATTGAGTCAAACATCTACCTCCATTTCCACACATCGTTCCCTCTTTACCATCTGCATTAAAATAAGTCATCGAGAAATCATATCCGTTGGCATTGCCCAACAACATCAATCCATCTGCACCAACTCCTTTTCGGCGGTCACACAAAAATTGAATTTGAGCGGCCGTTAATTGAATAGTGCCAGCACGGTTATCTATAATAACGAAATCGTTCTGTGTGCCTTGGTATTTTGAAAATGGTAGGTTCATTATTTTTATTGTCTTTCTTGGTAAAATTATTTATTTCTATATTAAATGCCAGCAATAATGGCTAAAGATTTTTGAATCATATGATCCACTGCTTTACCCATGTCTTTACTGTATTCTTTTTTTACTCTATTGGCAATGATCACATTAATACTTAAACATTGGTGTCCTAGTAAATTACATAATCCATAAATAGCACTGGTTTCCATTTCAAAATTGGCTATGCGGTGATTGCCATAACTGAAACTAGTCATTTGATCCACCAGATTTGGCATTTTTAAGGGGAGCCTTAATATACGCCCTTGTGGACCATAAAAGCCTGGGCAGGTTACTGTAATCCCATGGCTATACCCTTCGGTAAAATGTTTTATCAACCCTGCGCTTGCCGTGGCAATATAAGGTTGAATTTGATTGGAACTTATTTGTGTATGTTTTTCAAAAGCATTTAAGATGGCTTTTTCTTCTTCGTTGTTTTGTATACTATAAAAATGCAATAAATTATCAATGCCTAATCCATGGGTACCTGCTACTAATTGATTAACACCCACTTCTCCTTGCAAAGAGCCACAAGTACCCATGCGAATAATGGATACTGACTTTTTTTGTTTATTAATAATTCTTGTTGCAAAGTCAATATTTACCAACGCATCAATTTCATTTAAGGCAATATCGATATTATCAGGGCCAATGCCTGTACTTACCACTGAAATTCTTTTGTTTCCAATAAACCCTGTATGCGTAATAAATTCTCTATGCGCCAATTTACATTCTACTTTATCAAAGTATTTACTAATACTTGCCACCCTTTCTGGATCGCCAACAGTTATAATAGTATCGGCTAACTCCTCGGGCCTTACATTTAAGTGATAAATAGCACCTCGGTCATTAATAATGAGTTCAGAAGCTTCAATGGCCTTCATTTCGATTAATTTAGCTACAAATGTCGTTTAAATCGCATAAGCTGTAAAATTCTTTTCTAATTAACTTCTTTACATTAATTTCGCGTTCTAGATAGGGTCGGGTGGCCGAGTGGCTAGGCAGAGCTCTGCAAAAGCTTCCACAGCGGTTCGAATCCGCTCTCGACCTCACTAAAAAACAAAACCCTTACAATTTGTATGGGTTTTGTTTTTTTAAATTAATGCTATTATGAAATATTCTCAACCCATTGGTGTTTTACTTTGCTTATTACTTATTTATAGCACTACTCAACCTTTGGTTTTTATTGAAAGCAGACATTGGACCATTACTGGTTGGGATGCGGCAGGAGCAAGTTTTGGTCAGGCAGGCAAATTCTTATGTTTTTTTGCAAGCTTAGCCATATTATTTTTTGCACTACCATTTATTTGGGCCAAGCGATTTAATATGGTATTTGCCTCTTTACTTTTAGCATGGAGTATTAGAAATTTTCTAATTTTATCTACCTGTCAAATGGGGGAGTGTCCACAAAAATTATGGGCATTGTATGGATGCATATTTTTTTCTGCAGGTATATTGTTAATGACTTTTTTACCTAAGCTAACAGTTTCAAACCAGCCCCAATAATTGCAACGGCTTCGTCTATTTGTTTTTCATTGATAATTAAAGGGGGTGCAAATCTAATTTTATCTCCGTGCGTTGGTTTGGCTAATAAACCTAAATCTTTTAAATGCAAACACAAATCCCAACTGGCATCTGGATTGGTATGTTGAATAACAATTGCATTTAATAATCCCTTGCCACGAATGGTGGTAATGAATGGAGATTTTAAATCTGCTAATCCTTTTCTTAATCTTTCGCCCATTTTTTCTGCATTCTCCGCCATTTTTTCCAACTTCAATACTTCCAAAGATTTTATAGCTACCGCACAGGCAAGTGGATTTCCGCCATAAGTAGAACCATGTTCTCCTGGTAATATTTGTAGCATGATTTCATTGTCTGCAAGTACGGCCGAGATAGGTAAGGTGCCGCCACTTAATGCTTTTCCTAATATCAAAATGTCCGGGCGTACCTTTTCATGATCGCAGGCCAACATCTTTCCTGTTCTTGCTAATCCAGTTTGAATTTCATCTGCAATAAACAATACTTTGTATTGGTCACATAAGGCACGAACTGATTTTAAATATCCATCATCCGGGATCACTACACCTGCTTCTCCCTGAATAGGCTCTACCATAAATGCGGCCACATGCGCATCTTTGAGCGCTTCTTCTAGCGCTACTAAGTTATTGTAAGGAACCAGGCCAAAGCCAGGCATATAGGGCCCAAAACCTTTAAAACTACTTGGATCGGTAGAAGAAGAGATAGCTGCTAATGTTCGTCCCCAAAAATTACCTTCAGCAAAAATAATTTTAGCTTGGTTTTCTGGAATGCCTTTTACATTATAGCCCCATCTTCTGGCTAATTTAATAGCGGTTTCACCACCTTCCACACCCGTGTTCATGGGTAGCACTTTGTCATAACCAAAATACTCCGTGATGTATTTTTCATATTCACCCAATAAGTTATTGTGAAAAGCACGAGAGGTTAGAGTGAGTTTACTGGCTTGCTGTTGCAATACTTCAATAATAGCCGGGTGGCAATGGCCTTGGTTAACAGCCGAGTAGCCACTTAAAAAATCAAAATATTTTTTGCCATCTACATCATATAAATAAATGCCTTCCCCTCTTTCAAGTACAACTGGAAGTGGGTGGTAATTGTGTGCGCCATATTTTTCTTCCAAGGCTAAATATTTAGCTGCATTGGAACTAACCGATGAATTATTCATGTTTAAAAATTAAATGTTGAAAAGAAAAGCGTTCTTGAATCATTAAATAATCGAAGTCGCTAGAAAGTAAAAACTGGTAGGGTAGTTAAACTACCCCAAGGGATGATTGAGTAAATCTAAGTTTCTATGTAAAAAAGTTCCCTTATTCATAGTGCTAAGTTAGTAATTTTTACTTCAAATTCCCATATTTTGGACTTACATTCGCTAAAAGAATCACATTGAATCCGCATGTTTCCATCGTCATATTAAACTACAACGGGGCTAACTATTTAGAACAGTTTTTGCCTTCGGTATTGGCTACACGGTATAGCCACTTTGAAGTAGTGGTGGCGGACAATGCATCCACTGATGATTCGATTTCTTTATTAAAACAAAAGTTTCCTTCCGTAAAAATAATTACTAATGCCACCAATGAAGGTTTTGCAGGAGGATACAATTGGGCGTTGAAAAAAGTGGAGGCCCAATATTATGTGTTATTGAATTCAGATGTCGCGGTCGATCCTAATTGGATTCAGCCCATGGTAGATTTATTAGAATCAAATACTTCCGTTGCGGCATGCCAACCAAAGATTTTATCTCATGCATCACCTACTACTTTTGAATATGCAGGTGCTTGTGGTGGTTGGATTGATTTTTTGGGTTATCCATTTTCAAGAGGCCGTGTTTTTGATATTTGTGAAAAAGATGAAAAACAGTACGACGAAGCGGCGCCTATTTTTTGGGCAACGGGCGCTTGTATGATGATTCGTTCAAAACTTTTTCATGAAATGAATGGGTTTGATGCTAATTTTTTTGCCCATCAAGAAGAAATTGATTTGTGTTGGAGAATGCAAAATGCAGGCTATCGAATTTATGCTTGTCCTTCGTCAAAAGTATTCCATGTCGGGGCCGGCACTTTACCTAGAGGAGGTCGAAAAGTATTTCTAAATTTTAGGAATAACCTTATTATGCTTACAAAGAATTTGCCTTTATCGGAATTAGTGTGGAAACTGCCTTTGAGGTTTGGCTTGGATGCCATTTCGGCTTTTAAGGGCTTATTAAGTGGAGACAGTGACTTTTTTATAGCAATTGCCAAAGCACATTTTGGATTTATAGGGTATTGTTTTTCGGGACGTATTAAAAGAACAAAAGGCTCTAAACCCTTGCAGTCATTGGAGGGGGTTTACAATGGATCCTTGGTTTTCGATTACTTTATAAAAAACAAGCACTTTTTTAGTAAAATAGTAAGCAAACAAGTTCATTATTAAGAACTTGTTGTTATTTTTGCGTCCGTAAATAAACACTATGTCACAAGATTTACAAGATAATTCAGCTCATAAAGACATCGCCGCTAATTGGGTGACTTCTTCTAGATTCTTTTTTTATGTATCTATTTTTGCTATCCTAGCATTGGTTTTAGGCAATTGTACCCAGTTGTACAATAGTCGCTTCCAAAAACCAAATCCAGAAGTGCAAACTAGCTCTCAGTATAAGCCTGAGTATAAGTAAGAAAATAATTTTGTTTAAGACCGCTGTTTCGTTATTTTTGCAGTCCTAAAAATAGTTCTTGTACAAGCGAAAGTAGCTCATTTGGTAGAGCACGAC
>CANHLZ010000021.1 GCA_947461595.1 Bacteroidota bacterium
GAAATTAATCCCATACCTCCAATGAGTAAACAGGCAACATGTGTCATTTTTTTTCCAATTTTTCCCACCAAAAAAGGTAAAGTAAAGGAGAAACCAAATGTGACTAGATTTAAAATGGCAGAAGTGGTATTAGCATGTTCTAATCCCATGGTATAGATATCACTACTAGTAATGGGATCTCCATGAAATAGCTGACTCGCTACCCCAGTACTATAATAAAACCACATTAAAAACAAACCAGGCCATGTTATAAAATTAACCAAGGCTAGTCTTTTCATTTGAATAGGCATATGCACGATAGAATACCAAATTTCTTGAGCAATCCCCTTTTTATCTTCATTGGATTCAGTGGATTTGTTTTGAGAAGGTGGATACTCTTTACTTCTAAAAACAGTAAACAAAACGGAAACTAAAAAAACAACCCCTCCTATATAAAAACTCATTAAAATATTTTGAGGAATAGACCCATTTGTTTTTTCCCTAGATACATGAAACCAATTCACTAAAACTTGAGGCAAATATCCCGCAATAAAGGAAGCCAAGCCTATAAACATACTTTGCATGGCAAATCCTAAAGAACGTTGTTTGTCATCTAAATTATCTGCTACAAAAGCTCTAAATGGTTCCATGGTGACATTGATACTAGAATCTAAAATCCATAGCACACCTGCGGCCATCCACATAGTTCCAGAATTAGGCATGACAAATAATAATAACGAACTTAAAATAGCGCCCACTAAAAAGAAGGGTCTTCTTCTTCCTAATTTTGGATGCCAAGTACGGTCACTTAAATACCCTACAATGGGCTGTACCAATAAACCAGTCATAGGAGCCGCTAACCACAAACCAGGAATTTGTTCGGGCGTTGCGCCAAGGAATTCATAAATGGCACTCATATTGCCCATTTGCAAACTCCATCCAAATTGAATGCCAAAAAATCCGAAACACATATTCCAAATTTGCCAAAAACTTAATTTGACTTTTACTCCAGTATAGGCTGTATTCATCTTATTTGTTTTAATAATTTATATAATAAAACCATTAGGTATAAAGGCCCCTTTTTTAATAACGACTATTCCATCTTTAATGGTATACAAAGGATGGTCTACTTTTTCAAGATGCGCCCCACCAATAATTTGTACATCATTCCCAATGGAACAATTTTTATCCACTATGGCATTTTCAATGATGCAACGCTCTCCAATACCCAATATCGGCTCACCTTTAGCATTTTTTAAATTGATTTGATCCATAGTTTCATAATAATCACAACCCATGATGTATGTATTTTTTATCACCGTGTCTTTTCCTATTCTAGAACGAATACCCACTACCGAATTAGATACTTCTTTAGCTAAAATAATTGACCCTTCGGCAATAATGACTTTATTAATAATAGTACCACTTACTTTAGCGGGTGGTAACATTCTTGATCTAGTATAGACTGTTTGTGTACTATCAAATAAATTAAATAAAGGAACATCTTCCGTCAATGCAATATTGGCTTCAAAAAAAGAGTAGATGTTTCCAATATCTGTCCAATAGCCATCATACTGATAACTTAATACCTTGTAGTGCGCAATTGAATCAGGAATAATTTCTTTTCCAAAATCAGTTGCAGTTGCGTGTACTTCATTTAAAAATTGATATAAAATTTCTTTGTTGAATATATAAATTCCCATCGAAGCCAAATAGTTTCTTCCCTGATCTTGCATCTCTTTTCCAGTATCACTTATCCAATCTTTTAAAATTTCTTTATTAGGCTTTTCAACAAAAGAAGTAATTACATTTTCATTATTCGCTTTAAGTATACCAAATTCAGGTGCTTCTCTTTCTCCTACTGGAATAGTTGCAATAGTAAGTGCTGCGCCACTTTGCTTATGCGCATCTATCATTTTACTAAAATCCATTTGATACAATTGATCCCCACTTAATATGAGTACATAGTCAAAATCCATTTTTGCCAAATGCCTTAAAGACTGTCTTACCGCATCAGCAGTACCTTGAAACCATCCTGGATTATCAGGAGTTTGTTCTGCAGCTAAAATATCTACAAAGCCAGAACTAAATGCACTAAAATGATAGGTGTTTTTAATATGTTGGTTTAAGGAAGCAGAATTAAATTGAGTTAACACAAATATTCTATTCAAATTGCTATTAATACAATTGCTAATAGGAATATCCACTAACCGATATTTACCTGCAATGGGCACAGCAGGTTTTGACCGACTGGCTGTTAAAGGATACAATCTTGAACCAGCGCCACCACCTAAAATAATTGAAACTGTTTCTTTTGCATAAACTGCCATACACTTATTATTAAAATTATAAAATTGATTGGTATACTTTTTTATACTCCTCCACTACCGATTCCCAACTATGATCAATATTCATAGCATATTGTATCATTTTATTCATTTGTATTTTATCCTGATACACTTCGATAGCTCGCTCAATTGAATAAACAATATCTTCTTCGGTGGCATGTAAAAATTTAATGCCAAATCCATCCGGGTCACCCATGTCCACCACGGTATCATGTAATCCGCCCGTATCCCTTACTATTGGGGTAGTTCCATAGCGCAAAGCATACAGTTGATTCAGTCCACAAGGTTCTACTCTACTAGGCATTAATAAAAAATCGGCACTAGCATAAGCCTCATGTCCAATTTTTTCATCATACCCAATAAATGTATTATAATTACCAGGATACAATTGCACTAAATAATTTAAAGCCGATTCAGTGGCTGTATCGCCAGCACCAATAATAAAAAAATTAGCCCCGCAATTAGTTTTATCCATAGCATGTTGTATTGCCCCTGGTAAAACATCTGCTGCTTTTTCACCCACCAACCTGCCAATAAAAACAATTAAAGGTTTACTAGGATCTAAATTATATTTTGCACACAAGGCTTTTTTATTTTTTTTCTTCTCTACCACCACATTGTTTGCAGTATAATGATAGGAAACCATTGGGTCGGTTGCTGGATTCCAAACTTCATTATCAATCCCATTTAAAATACCCACACACTTTCCTTGTTCATATTCAAATAAAGCTTCCAAACCATTGGATTGAAATTTTAGTTGTTGCATATAGCTATGGCTTACAGTAGTTACTTTATCTGCACATTTTACCGCAGTAGCTAATGAATTGATGCTATTATTCCATTCAAGTAGCCCATTTTTCCATGTATCCCATCTTGGAATAAGCAAACTCTTCTCCCATCCCATGCTACCTTGATATTGTGCATTGTGGATACTTACTACGGTTTTTACAAATTTTAAATTTTGATAATCAATACAATATTTCATCATAAATGGGATCAATCCTGCTTGATGATCATGACAATGTACTATGTCAGGCAAAGATTCCCAATGAGACAACCAATTAACTACTGCCACTTGAAAACCAATAAAACGATCTGTATCATCTGGATAACCATAAATTTTAGGTCTATCTAACAATCCATGGATATCTACTAAATATAAATTAAACCCTAATTTTCCTGTACTTTCTTTTATAATGGTATAATCAAAAAACCAATCCCCTAAATTGGTGTTCCCTTTAAAGTGTACCTCCCAATTATTTTGCTGTAAAAATGGAGTTTGGTACATGGGCATTACTACCATTGCCTCATCCCCTCTTTTAGACTGATATTTCGGCAAAGCACCTACTACATCACCCAAACCACCTGCCTTAGCCATAGGGTAACATTCTGCACTTACATGAACAATAACCATGGAACAATTATTTTGTTTCAAATTACTTCATTGTCTTTAAAACTCCTTGTTTTTGAGCACTTAATTCCAATTTATTGTAGATAGATTATGAGCCATTTTTATACATTGAATAGTAATTTTAAGTATTTTACGTATTCGAATAAATCATTAATTTAAATGAATTTCGATTAAACTAACAAATGTTATGAGTGAACCCAAACAACCAACCAATACTGGAGCATTAAGCACTCTGGTGCTCGTATTCTTCTTTTGGGGTTTTATTGCTGCTTCTAATAGTATTTTTATCCCTTTTTGCAAGACCCATTTTAATCTAACGCAATTTGAATCGCAATTGATTGGTTCTGCATTTTACGGAGCCTATTTTATTGGGTCTTTGATTTTATTCTTATGCTCCAACCTTATTGGTTATGATATTTTAAATAAAATCGGATACAAAAAAGGGATCATCTATGGTTTATCGATTTCAGTGGTAGGCGCTTTGTTGATTATTCTTGCAGCCAATGCCAATTCATTTCCTGCTATTTTAGCCGCTTTTTTTGTGGTGGCGCTTGGATTTTCTTTACAACAAACGGCGGCACAACCTTTTGCAATATTATTAGGTGATCCAGCAACTGGTTCACATCGTTTAAATTTAGGAGGAAGCTTAAATAGTATTGGTACCACTATTGGCCCTTTAATTGTCAGCTTTTTCTTATTTGGAAGTCCCGATAGTAAAAATAGTGTTGTAACCGTTACTAATATCAACATGCTTTATTTAATAGTCGCAGGTGTATTTGCTGCGGTGGCTATATTTTTTAGCTTCTCCAAAAAATTACCCGACGGGAAAAATGATGAAAAATTTGAAACTGCCAATAAAGCAGCCGGTTCGCTTTTAATAATGACTTTTTTAATTGGCGCCATTATAGTAGTAGGACAACTTACCAATGTGCCTAAATTAACACTACTTCTTATGACTTTGGTTTCTGTAGTAGTGATTTTATTTTATTCAAATAAAAGCGCCATTAAAAATGAAGCAGGTTGGGGCGCCATGAAATACCAACAACTTATTTATGGTATGATTGCCATTTTTATTTATGTAGGCGTAGAAGTTACTATTGATAATAATTTTGGTGCCCTATTAAAAACGCCTGGATACATCACTGAACTAGGTTTGGATGAAAGTAAAATTTCAAAATACATCTCCTTGTATTGGGGCAGTATGATGATTGGTCGTTGGACTGGCGCGGTGAGTGTATTTAACTTTAAAGGGAATATGAAAAAGTTAATGATGGTAATAGTTCCATTTATTGCTTTTGCCGTTGTATTAGGGGTAAGTAAAATTTATGGTAATGATACTTCAGACTTATATGGATATGCCATTTGGATAATTATTGCATTAGCTGTATTTTTTTATGGCCAAGAAAAACCAGTTAAAACCTTATTTGCTGTTTCTATATTTGCAGGCATTGCCATGTTAATAGGAGTTTTCACTTCAGGTATCACATCCGTATATGCATTTATGGCTGGTGGATTAGCTTGTTCAGTAATGTGGCCTTGTATTTTTTCATTGGGCTTGGGTGGATTAGGAAAATATACCAGCCAAGGTTCTGCCTTTTTAATCATGATGATTTTAGGTGGGGCAATCATCCCTCCATTACAAGGCGCACTTGGAGATAATGTAAATATTGGAATGCATCAATCTTATCTAGTTGCAGCTGCTTGTTTTGGAATTGTTGCTTTGTTGGCATTGAAATTAAAGAGTGTATTGCAAAAACAAGGGCTAGACTTTGATGCGCAAGTAAATAGTGGTCATTAAATAAATAATTAAAAAAATAAATTAATAAGATGGATTCTTTTGTAGTGGGTGTTGATATAGGTGGAACAGGAACTAAGTTTGGCATTGTTGATAGTGTTGGGAATGTTTTATTTTCTAGCGAAATGTCAACCAAAAAACATGAGCAAGTACACAGTTTCATTGACGAATTGGATGAAAAACTAACTGAGCTTATTGATAAAGTAGGCGGAGTTGGCCGTATTAAAGGAATTGGCGTGGGCGCACCCAATGGAAATATTTATACAGGCACCATTGAGTATGCGCCTAATCTTCCTTGGAAAGGTATTATCCCTTTGGCTAAGATGATTCAGGATAAAACCAAATTGCCCGTTAAATTAACCAATGATGCCAATGCGGCTGCGGTGGGTGAAATGAAATATGGTGCAGCGCAAGGCATGAAAGATTTTATCATGATTACATTAGGCACTGGTGTAGGAAGTGGTATCGTAGCCAATGGTCAATTAATTTATGGACACGATGGCTTTGCTGGAGAGTTAGGTCATACTATTATTATACCTGACGGAAGATTACATCCAGGGACAGGCAAAAGAGGTTCCTTAGAAAGTTATGCATCGGCTACAGGTGTTACTTTAACTGCTATTGAAATTTTAGAAAAATCTGATCGACCAAGTTTATTAAGAGCTGTTGCTACTAGTGAATTAAATTCTAAAATTGTATTTGAAGCCGCCTCCAAAGGTGATGAAATTGCCAAAGAAGTTTTCGAATACACTGGTAAAATTTTAGGTATGGCTTTGGCCAACTTTGTCATGTTCTCTAGTCCAGAAGCCATTATACTTTTTGGAGGATTAACTAAAGCAGGTGATTTAATTTTAAAACCAACTCGAGAACATTTGGAAGACAATGTGATAGAAATATTCGAAAATAAAGTGAAAATTTTAGTGAGCCATTTAAAAGAATCTGATGCAGCTATCTTAGGAGCAAGTGCACTAATGTGGGAGTAGGTAAATTAATTTAATAAAACTTTACATAAAAAAAGGAGTTCTAATTATTTAGGACTCCTTTTTAATGAAAAATAATTTACAATCATTGAATAGCTTCTTCCAACCACTTATTCCTACCCCATCCAGCAATTACATGCTTTTCGGAATGGTAAGACGATCTTACTAGTGGTCCGCTTTCTACATAATCAAAGCCTAATTCATATCCTATTTGTCTTAGTTCCGCGAATTCATCTGGATGAACAAAACGCTGAACGGCTAAATGTTTTTTAGTGGGCTGTAAATATTGCCCCAGGGTTAACACATCACAACCTACCCCTACTAATTCTTTCATGGTTTGAATCACTTCCTCTTTTTGTTCCCCTATACCTAACATGATGCCCGTTTTGGTGCGCATGCCCCCTTTCTTTAAGGTTTCTAATACTTGTAAACTTCTTCTGTATTTGGCTTGAACACGTACTTTTTGAGTAATACGTTCCACTGTTTCCATATTATGACTCACCACTTCGGGTGCCGCTTCAATGATTCTTTGAATTTGATCTTGAATGCCTCTAAAATCTGGAATTAAAGTTTCCAAAGTAGTCTCGGGTGTTAATGCTTTAATAGCTTTGATGGTATTGAACCAAATAATAGAGCCCCCATCAGCCAATTCATCTCTATCTACACTGGTTAATACAGCATGTTTTACTTTCATTAATAATATAGCTTCTGCTACTCTTTGAGGTTCGTCCCATTCCACTGCTTTAGGACGTCCTGTAGCTACGGCACAAAATTGACAACTTCTCGTACATATATTACCAAGAATCATAAAAGTGGCTGTGCCTTCTCCCCAGCATTCCCCCATATTAGGGCAATTACCACTTTCACAAATGGTATGCAGTTTATGGGTGTCTACTAATCCGCGCACGTGTTTATAACTCTCCCCAATGGGTAATTTAACTCTTAACCAATCTGGCTTTTTAATCCTTGTATCCGCTCCAGAAGAAACAACAGGTAATTCTTGCATAAACGATTTCTGTAATCAGTTACAAAAATACAAGACTTGTACTTAAAAATGAATATTATATCGGCTCAATTAATCCAAAATAAACCCTTTCATCGTAATTTTACCAAAATCACAAATTATAGAATGCTTTAAAGAAAGCATCCCTATTTTATATATCTTAATTATAACACACTAAAATTAATACTATGACTGCTACTGTTACTTATGAATCTAATTTAAGAACTACTTGTTTACATTTACAAAGTGGATCCCATATCGAAACAGATGCACCTACCGACAATAAAGGGAAAGGGGAAAGATTCTCACCCACCGATTTAATAGCTACGGGTCTTGGGGCCTGTATGATTACCACTATGGGTATTAAAGCAGAAAGTATGCAAATTGCATTGGATGGCGCAAAAGTGGAAGTTACTAAAATAATGGTTTCAGATCCAAGAAGAATTGGAAAAATAATAGCGCATGTAACTATGCCAGCTGGATTAAATGTAGATGACAAGACAAAGGAAATTTTAGAAAAAGTAGCTAGAACCTGCCCAGTAGAAAGAAGCTTACATCCAGAGGTAGAATTGGCTATATCCTTTGATTGGCTTTAATATTGTTTTAGAAAACATTTCTTTAAAGCAATTAGCAAATTCCTAGTTGCTTTATTTTTTGCACCAGTTTACTTACAGGCAAACCCATTACATTGTAAAAATCGCCTTGTATGCTTTTAATGCCTACTACCCCAATCCATTCTTGAATGGCATAAGCTCCTGCTTTATCATAGGGCTTGTATTTGGTTACATAAAATTCAATCTGCTCTTGGGTTAACGGATGAAATTCCACTTGAGTAGTTTCACTAAAAGCTACTTCTTTGCCATCATATAATAAAACTACCCCCGTAATCACTTCATGAATGCGTCCTGATAGTTTTTGTAAAGAATCCATAGCATCCTCTTTATCAACAGGCTTCCCAATAATAAGTTGATCCAACACGACGACTGTATCAGCCGCTATAATACAACTATTTAATAATGCTGTATTTTCAACACCTATTTTTTCTTTAACTGCAATGGCTTTATTACGAGCAATAAAAATAGGTACTTCTTCAATAGGCATGTTGGCTGGGTAATTCTCATTGGCTTCAGAAACTATAATTTCAAAAGGCAATTCAGCCCACTCTAATAAAGTTTTACGACGAGGTGACTGAGAAGCTAAAATGAATTGTGTCATGTGCTAATTAAAATAAGAAGTAGAAAAATGAAATTGATAAAATTCCAAACAACATGGCCACTTTTATCCAAGTGCTTAACTCATTAAAGTGTTTATTAGTAAAAGACTTTGGTAATTTATATAAAACAATAACCAAGGGCGTAACTATAAATAGTAAGCTATACAAAGCAATCCACCACCATCCAAATGGAATCACCACCAACTGTATTATAAATAAAACTGCAATCACCACAATTAGCCAAACCGACAAGTATACTTTGGTTGGCTTTAAGCCCCACTTGATAGGTAAAGTAGTACAACCAAATTTTTGATCTCCTTCCATATCTTCTAAATCCTTGAGGGCTTCTCTTACCAAAGTAAGTATAAAAGCAAATGCACTATACAATAAAGTAAGTTTTGCAAATTTAAAATTAGCTACATTATGAATATCAGGATTTAGTATTTCCTGAATGGTTAATTTAGAAAAGTAGACTACCGCAATAGACCATGCAGTTAAAACAGAGATAATTATATTTCCTATTAAAAAGTTCTTTTTAAAAGTGGTGCTATAAAACCACAATAACAATATGGCCAATAAATTGGACAAATGAATATGCCAGTATGATTTAAATGGGAATACAATGGTAGAGATATAAATAGCAAAAACGCTTAGTATTAAATGCCAAAATATAACCCATCTTCTGCTTATGAAAGCCCCCACAACGACCTTAGCGGGTTTATTAATTTGATCAATATTTACATCAAAATAATCGTTAATGATATACCCTGCTGCCGCAATAAATACATTGGACACTAACATTAGATAAAAGCTAAAATCTACTTCTGCACCAGCCAAGGGATACAAAGGCTTATAAATGCAAAAATGAAATAAACATTCTGCCAATAAAATAAATAGCAGATTGGGCCAACGCATCAATCTTAAAAAATGAATCAGTAGCTTCAAAATAATTAATTAAGCATTTATTTGGATTGAATTTGATCGGTTAAATCCCAATGATCATTTAATTTCAATGTTTTTTCAATGACTTCTCTAGCACAACCTTCTCCCCCTTTTAAAATAGCATTGTACGCCGAAATGGCTTTGATGTCTGCTGCAGCATCATTAGGGCAAGCTGCTAAGCCCACCGCTTTCATGGCTTCGTAATCAGGCATATCATCACCCATGTATAGAATTTCCTCTAAGGGGACTTTATTTAAAATAGATAGTTCCTTTAACAACTCTAATTTATCAACCACTTTCATAAATACTTCGGATACCCCTAATTTTTGGAGTCGTACTTTTACCTCCTCGGAATTTCCTCCAGAAATAATCCAAACCTGATATCCTTTTTTAATGGCCAATTGCAATGCATAGCCATCTTTAATATTCATAGATCTCACCATTAATCCATTAGGCATAATTAATAACTTGCCATTGGTTAAAACACCATCGACATCAAATACAAAACATTTGATTTTTTTAAAAGCTGCTAGCAAGTTTCTGAATTTTAGACTATAAATGTAAGCCTATTTTTGATTATCTCTCCACTCGTATACCCAGGCACTTTGGATCATTTCCAAATGACCTTCATTGGATTCTTCTTTTTTACCCTCAAAATGAGGCAAGGATAAAACCCATTCTAGCAAATCGGTGAAACGAACACGGTATATTTTAGACTCTGAAAAATCGTCTCCAAATTTTTCATATAATTTTTGGGCGATGTCTTCATGATCATTCCAATGGATTGGTGGTTCAAACTGGCTCATACGTTTTTATAATTATTTATTCTCCTAAAAATTGAGTTTGATCAGGTAAGTTTATCTCAATCAGTCCTGACCCAGCAAGTAGTTCACATTGACAACCTAATCTTGATTCTATTCTTGGGCTCACTGCACGATCTATAAAATCTTCTTCTTTATCTGATAGCGCTTGTAAAAAATCGGCTCCCTTTTTAATGTATATATGACAAGTACTACAAGCACATACTCCACCACAATTATGATGTAATACAATACCTGCATCCAGAATTACTTCTAATAAACTTTGGTCTGGTTTAATATTGGTTAAGGTAACTGGCTCCAATCCTTTTTGCTCAAAATTAATTTTTAATGAATACATAGCCCTTTAATAGATTTTTGCAAAAATAACTTTAAACCTTCAATGCTATAGTTTCATTTATATTTTTCTTTGTCGAAATACAAAAAAAATAAGCTCAACCCCGCCTCTGCACTTATCTTTGCTCATAAATTCAGGTATAATGGCCCAGCATGGTTTCTCAGAAAGGATGTATTTACAATATCTAAGAACAAAATTCACCACTTTGGGAATGTTGGCACCTCCTGTTGCAGGCAAATTGGCATTTAATCTTTTCTGTACCCCTTATCCTAAATTTAAAAAAAGAAAAGCGCCCGCCATTTTTCATCAAGCAAAAGGCATTCAAGTAAAAGTAATTGGAAATGGAATAGATACTATTGGTAGTTCTACTTTAAATGGGTTTGAATGGAAGCCTACTAAAAGCAATGGGAAAACGGTATTAATAACACACGGCTATGCCAGTTTCGGATATAAGTTTGAACAATATATATCCCCTCTATTAAAAATGGGTTGTCGCGTTCTTTGTTTTGATGCTCCAGGACATGGATTAAGCCAAGGCAAATACATTAATATACCCATCTATCAACAAGCCATTCAGCAAATCATAAAAGAACATGGGCCTATAGACTATTTTATTGGCCATTCTTTAGGGGCCATTACCCTAGCCATGGTTGCAGAAACCCTTTCCAACCCATTAGAACATAAGTTTGTGCTGATTGCTCCAGCTACTAAAACCACCAGTACGTTTGAAAGGTTTTTTAACATGATGCACTTTAAGGACAGCGTAAGAGCTGCTTTTTTAGAGGAGTTACAAAAACATACCCATCACCCCGTCTCCTATTTTGAAGCTGATCGGGCATTGCAAAATTATACTGGTCCAGTACTTTGGGTCCACGACCAAGAAGATCTGGTCTGCCCTTATAAAGATTTAATAGATTTTCAAAATAAAGCCCCTGAAAATATTAAGTTCTTGATAACCAAAGGATTAGGACATAATAAAGTATATAAAACACAGGAAGTTATTGACAATATCATGTCATTTTTGGCTTCCTAAGCTTAGCTAATTTTTATTTTTTAGTCGAAAGCTCTAATATTGCATCGCGAGAAAAGAAATAGCCTCTCCAAAAAAGGGTTGTCTTTTTTTTCATAATTAATTGATATTCAATTTCTAAAATACCCCGTAGGAGCGGTAGCACTCTATGTCAAAGAACTTATTAATTGTGGAGTCGCCTGCAAAGGCTAAAACGATCGAGAAGATTTTAGGTGAAGATTTTGAAGTACGCAGTTGCTATGGGCATATACGTGATTTAGAAAAAGCCGATATGGGCATTGATCTAAAAAATAAATTTGCCCCACGTTATACCGTACCTAGTGAGAAAGAGAAGGTAGTGAAGGAATTAAAATCGATGACTAAAAAGGCAAAAGAAGTATGGTTGGCATCGGATGAGGACAGGGAAGGAGAAAGTATTAGTTGGCATTTAGCAGAGGTCTTGGGCTTAGATCCAAAGAAAACCAAAAGAATAGTATTTCATGAAATTACTGCACCTGCAATAAAAAAAGCAGTAGCTAATCCACGTTTTATTAATATGGATTTAGTAGATGCACAACAAGCAAGAAGAATATTAGATAGAATTGTTGGATTTGAATTAAGCCCTGTATTGTGGCGAAAAATTGGAATGCAAAAAAGTTTAAGTGCAGGCAGAGTGCAAAGTGTAGCGGTAAGATTAATTGCCGAAAGAGAAAGAGAGATCAATCAATTTTTACCTGAAAGTGTTTTTAAAGTTTCTGCCTTATTTAGTGCACCCGATATCAATAAGAAAAAAGTAAAATTTAAAGCAGAGGGCCCACAAAAATTAACCACTTCGGGGGCTGCTGAAAAGTTTTTAAATGAATGTAAAGGTGCAAAGTATACGGTTAAAGACATTGCTGTGAAAGACGGGAAACGTACGCCATCAGCACCTTTCACCACTTCCACCCTTCAACAAGAAGCTTCTAGAAAATTAGGCTATAGTGTAAGTAAAACCATGTTATTGGCTCAAAAATTATATGAAAGTGGTAAAATTACTTACATGAGAACAGATAGCATAAGTTTAAGTGAAACAGCAGTAGAGGCTATCAAATCTGAAATCAATTCTAGTTTTGGTGAGCAATATTATCAACCTAGAAAATTTAAAAATAAAAATGAAAATGCGCAAGAAGCGCATGAAGCCATTCGCCCTTCGTACATGAATGAAAGCAAAGTAGATGATGCTGATTTAAATAGATTGTATGAATTGATTTGGAAAAGAACCATTGCTTCTCAAATGAGCGATGCACAGTTTGAAAAAACGACCGCGAAAATTGAAATCTCTACGAATAAAGAAACCTTAACAGCTAGTGGTGAAGTAATGAAGTTTGATGGTTTCTTAAAAGTCTATTTAGAAGGTAAAGATGAAGACGAAGTGGACGAAGACAATTTAGAAGAAGGAGATGAAAGTTTATTACCTCCCCTTTCAAAAGGGCAAGTATTAGACTTTACTTCCATGACTGGCCTAGAAAGATTTAGCCGCCCAACTTCCAGATTTACTGAAGCATCTTTGGTAAAAAAATTAGAAGAATTGGGTATTGGACGACCTTCTACCTATGCCCCTACGATTTCCACCATCATGAAACGCAATTATGTAGAAAAAAGAGAAAAAGAAGGGATTAAAAGGGTCTACCAAATTTTAACCCTAAGTAATAAGGATGAAATTAAACAAGAAGCTTCCTCCGAGATTACGGGTGCTGAAAAAAATAAATTATCACCTACCGATTTAGGTTTGGTGGTGACCGACTTTTTAAAATTACATTTCTCTAAAGTAATGGACTTTAATTTTACCGCTAAAATCGAAGGCGAGTTTGATGAAATTGCTGCAGGAAAATTAAAATGGAGTGATATGTTGGCCTCTTTCTATGAGCCTTTTCATGTAACCATAGAACATACCCTTGAGACGGCAGAAAGAGCCAAAGGAGAAAGAGAATTGGGATTTGATGCCATTACAGGCAAGAAAGTCATTGCACGCATGGGCAGATATGGCCCTATGGTTCAAATTGGTCATCAGGATGAAGAAGAAAAGCCAAAATTTGCCAAATTAAAAGCTTCACAAAGTATCGAAACCATCAATTTTGAAGAAGCTATGGAATTATTTAAGCTCCCTAGAATGGTGGGGCAATTCGAAGACGAGGATGTTTCAGTGAATATTGGCCGCTTTGGCCCTTATGCGGCCCATGCGAAGAAGTTTTACTCCTTGAACAAGGAAATGGACCCTTACACGGTAAGCTTGGAGGAATTGACTCCAATGATAGCAGAAAAGAGAAAGGCAAAAGACGAAAGAACCATTAAAGTCTTTGAAAAAGAGAAAATACAACTTTTACGTGGTCCTTATGGTCCATATATAAAACAAGGCTTGCGCAATTTCAAATTAAATAAAGAACAACAAGAAAAAGTAGAAACCTTAACCATTGAAGAAGTTAATGCCATTATAGTGGAACTAAAAGCCAACCCTCCTCGTAAAATGGCCAGAAAAAAGAAAGCCTCTTAATTCATTCTTTCCTATACTAAAAAGTCCCCTCGAAAATTCGAGGGGACTTTTTTTATCTTTTAGTAATGTATAATAAGTTAATTTATTGTAGCGCAGGTTTACTCATCAATTTAAGATATTGAACATGCGCTTTAATGGCACTTAAAACAGTGGGATATTCAATATATTTTAATTTAAAATCGGCACAGGTTTGTTTGACTATTTTAGAAATAGCAGGATAATGAACGTGCGAAATTTTAGGAAATAAATGATGTTCAATTTGAAAATTCAGTCCACCTACCAACCAGCTTACTAACTTATTTTTGGTAGCAAAATTTGCAGTAGTTTGAATTTGATGCGTAGCAAACTCATCTGGCATTTTATTTTCAGGTTGAATAGCTACAGGAAAAGCGGTTTCAGTTACGGTGTGTGCTAGTTGGAACACAATACTTAAAACAAAGCCTGCAAAACATCCTATCACTAAAAAGCCAACCAGCCAACTGATCCAGCCAACTATATAAATTGGCAATACAACAAATACAATAACATGATACAATTTAACCGCCCAAAATTCAATATGATCTACAATACTCATGTTCTTTATTTCAACTGATCCAATTTTGCCCGAAAAGTATTTTTTATAATCAGCGAAAAAGATCCAAAAAATATACAATAACATATACAAAACCCAAAAGTAAATATGTTGAAAACGGTGCAATACATAATGTTTTTGTGTAGGTGCCATTCTCATTAAAGCGCCCACTTCAATGTCGTCATCTACCCCATCAATATTGGTAAAAGTATGATGTAAAGTGACATGTTTCATTGCCCACATAAATCTGCTCGCCCCTAAAACACTAATAGAAGAGGAGGCTAATTTGTTTAACCAAGCATATTTACTAAAACTGCCATGACTGCCGTCGTGCATCACATTAAATCCAATAGCAGCAATTAAACCTCCAAATACAATACATTCTAAAATTGCATAAAACACAGGGGGTGTAAAAAATACTAAATGAATATAAATAAGAACAAATAAAGTAAGCAGTATAATTGCTTTAGAAAACAATTTATAATTTCCAGTAGCCTTGATAGCATGTTCTGCTAAATATTGATTGACTCTGCTTTTTAATTCGGCATGTAATGACTTAGCCATTACTGGGAATTTAGGAGTAGCTGTATTTGAAGTTGACATTTGCATATTGTTGTATATACAAAGAAAAGACAAATACCAATAATACTGTGTTTAAATAGCGAATATTTAAGCGAACGTTTAATAATTCTATTTATTATGTAAACATTTGTTAAATATATCCACAACCATAGGATAAGTAAAATCGTAATTTGACAATATTTTGCTTTGATTTGAATAATATTAGCAACCACTATTAGCTTATTTATGGAAAAAGTATCTGAAATAAACGCATTATTTAAATTGATTGACGACCCAGATGAGGAAGTATTTAATACTATTGCTGATCGGTTGTTAGTTTATGGGTCTCCAATTATTCCAGACTTAGAACATTTATGGGAAAATACTTTAGACGAAGCCACTTTAGAGCGGATTGAAATAATGATTTATAAACTTCGCTTACAAGATTTGAGAGATGCTTTTATAAAATGGAATGGCGACCCCAATGCCTCTTTATTCGAAGGCGCCTTGCTAGTTACTCAATTTCAATTTCCTGAATTGGCATTAGATACCTTACGTCATCAAATGGAAAAAATTAGACGTAATATTTGGCTTGAGTTAAATAATTATTTAACACCCTTAGAACAAGCCAATGTCATTCGTAATATTTTATATAATTACTACCAAATAAAAGGGGTTGAAGTGAATTACGAAAAACCAGAAGAGTTTTTAATAGCAGCCCCCTTGCAATCAAAGAAAGGGAATGCGATTGCCAATACCTTATTATATGCCGAATTGTGTCAACAATTAGATATTCAGGCCCACTTTATTAATATACCCAAGCAGTGCATCATTGCTTTTTATACATCAGATTGGGACCCAGAAGAAATTGTTCCCAATCCTCAGGAATTTATTCAATTTTATGTAGAAGGGACCACTGGGAATGCCTTTTCACAAAAAGACTTGGATCAATATATGCTTAGAAGTAATATAGAACCTAGAAATAGTTATTACAAGCAACTTTCCAATACAGCTATTATTAAAAAGCATTTAATAGAGTTTGCGAAATGCTTTCAAAGCCCTACCCTACAATACAAACAAAAAGACCTCATAGAATTAGCCAATTTATTAACCTAAGCATTGTACTTTTAGATAGAAATTTTAGGAATTATGATCACCTGGGACGATTTTACAAAAGTAGACATCCGATGCGGCACGATATTGACAGTAGCTGCATTTCCTAAGGCAAAAAAACCTGCTTACCAATTAAGCATTGACTTTGGCCCTTTGGGTATCAAAAAATCATCTGCTCAAATAACAGACCATTATAACATAGATAATTTAGTAGGTAAACAAATTATTGCAGTAGTAAATTTTCCACCAAAACAAATTGCCAATTTTTTAAGCGAATGTTTGGTATTAGGTGTTTACAACGATGCCCATGAAGTTATTTTATTACACCCTTCCTTACCTGTCACTAATGGCCAACCCATAGGATAATGTCAACTACCTATACACAAATTTATCATAGTCCCATTGGCATCATTAAAATAGTAGCCGATGAATTTTGTATAGAAGAATTGGTTTTTATAGAGGATGTCCAATTGAATCAGCTTAGTATTTCCACCACCACTCCAGAGGTCATTAACCAATGTATTGACGAACTGATTGAATATTTTGCGGGGAAAAGAAAACATTTTAGTGTAGCCATCAATCAAGCTGGTACGGAATTTCAGCAAAAGGTTTGGAAAGAATTATACGAGGTTCCCTTTTCTAAAATATTAAGTTATGGAGAACTGGCAAAGAAAATGGGCGACCCAAATTTAGTGCGCGCTGCTGCTTCCGCCAATGGTAAAAATAAAATTGCCATCATTGTTCCATGTCATAGAATTGTAGGCGCTGACAGATCTTTGGTTGGTTATGCATGGGGTAAAGCCAGAAAAAAATGGTTGCTTCAACACGAATTCAGATTAGAGTTGGGGGTTCAAACTTTATTTTAAGTAGGAATTATTTTAAAATAGCCCCATCAAAACCAAATGGTAATAAATGAGCAGCAGAGGGCAATACCATTACAGGGCCAGACTTTCCTGATAAAATAATTTTTATAGGGGACTGATACCTGTTTTCATAATCTAATAAAGATTGTCTGCACATACCACAAGGAGAAATGGGCTCAACGGATGGTTTATTCAAAGGATCATAGCTAATGGCCATTGCTTCAATAGTTGCATTGGGATATTGACTACCAATACTATTCAATAAAGTTCTTTCGGCACAAATACCTACTGGGAAACTAGTGCTTTCTTGATTAGAGCCAATGATGATTTGACCAGTTGATAATAAAGCGGCAGCACCTACTTTAAAATTAGAATAAGGAGCATAAGCTGTCGCGGTTGCTTTGATAGCAGCATTTAAAAGCGCTTGATCTGCTGTTGATAGCAAGCCTGCATGATCTAAAAGCTCATATTCAAATTCGTATTTTTTTAGCATTGATTTATTTAATGGGATTAAATAAACGATTCCATCTAATTGATTTATTATAACTAAACCAAATTAAAGCCGCCCTACCCACTATATGTGTTTCAGGAACATACCCCCAATAACGACTATCCTGACTTCTATGACGATTGTCGCCCATCATCCAGTAATAATTCTGTTTCACGATATAGGTAGTAGCTGGTTTCCCATTTAATAAATATTGACCGTTTACTTTATCTAAGGTATTGTGTTCGTAATTGGTAATGAGACGGCGATACAATTCGATAGTACTATCATTCAAACTAAGGATATCCTCTTTCTTAGGAATACGAATAGGGCCAAAATTATCAACGGAGAAAGGAAAATGAGCTACATCATTGGGGAAAGTATAGCCCACTGTATTTTCAACATAATTAGTAACCGATAGTACTTGAGGTATTTTTTTTAAGCTGGCTGCTGCCCCTGCAGTCATATTAATTAAATAAGTATTGGCCTTGCCATCTATGATTCTGAAATCATTAGTGGCTTCCATTGTGCTAATTCCAAGACTATCTTCCACAAAATCTTCAGGTATGGGATTGCCATTGGTGACAACTAAATATTCAGTTTGCGCATTGGCTGCGACAAAAGCAGGTTGTCCATTAATCCATAGTTGACTTTCTTTAACTTGTAATAAGTCACCAGGAACCCCTACACATCTTTTAATGTAGTTATCTGTTTTATCAATAGGGTGCACTAAGATAGGGAATTGCTCTTTCAATTTTTCTCTATCTCCATTAAATTCAGGAGACCTTAATACATCATAATAAGGATTTTTACTTCCATAGTCTGGGTCGTTAATAATAGTATCTCCAGCAGGGAAATTAAAAACCACCACATCATTTCTGTTGATGTCTCTAATTTTAGGCAACCTCTTATAATCTAATTGAACCCATTTAACATAAGATGGAGTGGTTGGTGCACCAGGCATTGTATTGTGTACAAAAGGGAATGATATCGGCGTTTGTGGAATTCTTGCACCAAAAGTAATTTTATCTACAAACAAAAAGTCATTCACCAATAAAGTCTTCTCCATACTCTCCGTTGGAATCACATAGGCCTCAAAAATAAAAGTCCTAATTAAAGTGGCTGCCACTACTGCAAACACAGCTGCATCTATCCATTCTCTTGAAGCAGGTTTATGATAATGCACCAAGGCCGCATCACCATACCATTTTTCTTTTTCCGAAAAGCCTACATAAGGCAGGTATACAAATGGAACAAATACTGTTAATGCATGCTGTACTAAATTGACTTTTTTGAAATGCATCACAAAAATGATAGAAATCCATAAACTTACAAACTGACCCAATATCGGAATGAGCTGTATCCAAAACCAAATTTTTGGAATATTACAAAGCTTTACCACTTCCCAAGTATTGTATATAGGTATCATGGCTTTTATATTATCAACACCTGCTTTTTTAAGCATGCTATAAATACCAATATGCCAGCCCAACCAAAAAATAATCAAACAAATGAAGCCCATAATTATTATGTATTATATATCAACAAAAATATCCCTTTGTGAGGGATATTTATAAAAAGATGTTGAATTTATTGTTAAACTGTATAAAAGGCTCAAATAAAGGATTACTGAATCCTTATTTGTATTGATGCATTATTTCCTTCACCAGTTTTACCGACCTCGCGATGTCAGGAATAGCCAAAGCGGTTAAATTGGGTGCATAATGCATTGGTGCATCAGCACTGGTGATTCTTCTTATAGGTGCATCTAAATAATCAAAACCTTCCTTTTGAATGCGGTAACTTAATTCAGAGGAAACAGAAGCAAATGGCCATTGCTCTTCAATAATAACCAATCTATTTGTTTTCTTAACACTTTCTAAAACGGTCATCCAATCCAATGGACGAATGGTTCTTAAGTCAATCACTTCTGCACTAATTCCTTCTTTTTCTAGTTCTGCAGCAGCACCTAATGCCACTTTCATCATTTTACTATAAGATACAATTGTCACATCAGTACCTGTTTTTTTAACTGCTGCAAGGCCTAATGGAATGTAATATTCTTCCTCAGGCACTTCCTCTTTTTCTCCATACATTACTTCACTTTCCAAAAACATAATTGGATCTTCTTCATACCTTATCGCTTGTTTAAGTAATCCTTTAGCGTCATAGGCACTGGCAGTAGAAACCACTTTGATGCCAGGAATATTGGCTAAATAACTTTCAAAAGCAGTAGAATGTTGTGCGCCTAATTGACCAGCACTACCATTTGGGCCTCTCATTACAATAGGGCATCCTATTTGTCCACCACTCATGGCCAACATTTTACTCGCCGTATTTAAAATCTGATCTAAAGGAAGTACAGCAAAGTTCCAGGTCATGAATTCAACAATGGGTCTCAATCCATTTTGAGCCGCCCCCACAGCAACAGCTGTAAAGCCCAATTCCGAAATAGGAGTATCAATAACACGTTTAGACCCGAATTCGGCCAACATCCCCTGGCTTACTTTATAAGCACCATTGTATTCGGCTACTTCTTCCCCCA